>JAJYVM010000103.1 GCA_021792015.1 Bacillota bacterium
GAAGGCGACGTCCTCGGGCCGGCACTCCAGCTTGTGGGCCGCGATCTGGCGCATCTTGTCCTGGACCCGGGTGCAGGCCTGGACCACGGCCTGGCCGCCCACGACCAGCGAGCGGCTGCCGTAGGTACCGAGGCCGATGGGCGTGTTCTGGGTGTCGCCGTGCAGCACCTCGATGCTGTCGACGGGGATACCCATGCGGTCGGCGACGATCTGGGCCAGGGTCGTCTCGTGGCCCTGGCCGTGCGGCGAGGAGCCGGTGATCACCGTCACGGCGCCGCTCTGCTGCACCCGGACCAGCGCCGACTCGTACAGGTGGGCGCCGTACGCGCTGCCGGACGTCGCGCGCGACGGGGCCAGGCCGCACGCCTCGACGTACGTGCTGAAGCCGATGCCGAGCAGCTTGCCGCCGGCCTGCCGCCGGGCGGCCTGCTCGCGGCGGAGGGCGGGGTAGTCGATGGCCTTCAGGGCCTGGTCCAGGGTGGCGTGGTAGTCGCCCGCGTCGTAGGTCATGCCCGTGGCCGTCGTGAACGGGATCTCGTCGTGGCGGATGAGGTTTCGCCGCCGCACGTCCACGGGGTCGAGGCCGAGCTCGGCCGCGGCCAGGTCCATGAGCCGCTCGAGCAGGTAGGTGGCCTCGGGCCGGCCGGCGCCGCGGTAGGCGTCGGTCGGGGTCTTGTTGGTGAAGACGCCCCTGATGTGCGCCTCCAGCTCGCGGTTGCGGTACGGGCCGGGCAGGACCAGGAAGCCGAGGATGGGGACGAACGGGCCGTTCAGCATGTTGAAGGCGCCCATGTCGGACAGCCAGTTGACGCGCATGGCCGTCATCTCGCCGGCCTTGGTGAAGGCGGCCTCCACGTCCATGACACCCTCGCGGCCATGGTGAGTGGCAACGAACTCCTCGCGCCGGTCCATGGTCCAGCGCACGGGCCGGCCGAGGCGGATGGCCGCCGCGACGGTCGCGATCTCCTCCGGGTAGACCTGGAGCTTGCTGCCGAAGCCGCCGCCCACCTCGGGGGCGATGACCCGCACGCGCGCCTCCGGCAGGCCGAGCGTGCCGGCCGTGAAGATCTTCAGCAGGTGGGGGATCTGTGTGGCGGCCCACATGGTGAGCTGGCCGTCGGCGCGGCGGTAGTCAGCGACGATCGCGCGCGGCTCGATGGCATTCGGCACCAGGCGCTGCTGGCGCAGCCGCCGGCGCACCACGTGCTCGGCGCGGGCGAAGGCGGCGTCCACGCCGTCGGTCTTCTGGTCGAAGGTGAACGAGACGTTGTCGGGCAGGTCCGCGTGCACCCGGGGCGAGCCGGGCGCCACGGCCGCATCCAGGTCGACCACGGCCGGCAGCGGCTCGTAGTCCACGCGCACCTGCTGGACGGCATCGTCCACGGCGCCCCGGGAGTCGGCGACCACGATGGCGACGGTCTCGCCCACGTGGTGGACGACATCCTTGGCCAGCGGCCAGTGGGCCGGGTTCTTCAGCAGGGGGTAGGCTCCCCAGGCGCAGGGCAGCGGGGCCTTCCAGATGTCCGCCAGGTCATCGTGGGTGAAGATGCCGACGACCCCGGGCAGGGCGCGGGCGGCGGCCAGGTCCACCCCGCGGATGCGGGCATGCGCATGGGGGCTTCTGACGAAGGCCGCCTGCAGCATGCCCGGCAGGCGCACATCATCGGTGTAGGTGGCGCTGCCGGTGATGAGGCGGGGATCCTCGCGGCGCTTCAGGCGCTGGCCGATCACGGTCGCCATGGTCCCTACGCCCCCTTTTCGGCCGCGAGGCGCACGGCCCGGACGATGTTCTCGTAGCCGGTGCAGCGACAGAGGTTGCCCTCCAGGCCGCGGCGGATGTCGGCGTCGGTCGGGTGGGGGATGCGGCTCAGCAGCGCCTTGGCGGCCATCAGCATGCCCGGCGTGCAGAACCCGCACTGCAGCCCGTGCGCCTCCCAGAACCCCTCCTGCAGGGCCGCCAGGGGACCGGCCGCCGCCAAGCCCTCCACGGTGGCGACCGCGCCGCCGTCGGCCTGGGCCGCCAGCACCGTGCAGGACTTCACCGCTGCGCCGTCCAGCAGAACGGTGCACGCGCCGCAGTTGGACGTGTCGCACCCCACGTGGGTGCCGGTGAGCCCCAGCTCGTCGCGCAGGTAGTGGACCAGCAGCGTGCGGGCCTCGACCTCGCGCTCGGTCAGGGTGCCGTTGACGGTGATCCGGACCTTCATCCGCCTCGCCTCCCCAGTGTCGGCACACTTTCCTGTGAGTGAGAAAAATCCTGCCCGGATTGGCCGGAGGCGTGGTGGGCGCTACCGCGACGAACGGGGTCCGCTATGGAGGACTGTAGGAGAGGGGGCCGATTCCCTGACCTCCGAGCCGCTCTACTCCGTCGAACAGGTGGCGGCGCGGCCGTTGGGGAAGTGGCCCACGGCGGTGCCGCGAAGGATGCCCTCCCCGGCGGACGCGCACGCGTCGTGCATGCCGACCGGGCCGAACACCTCACGCCGCAGCAGGTCGTGAAAGCCCAACCCCGTCACCACCTCGAGCCGGCGCCCGGCCACGATCATCCCGCCGTTGGAGTAGCTGGCGAACTCATCCGGGCCGAACAGGACGCCGCATTGCCGCCCGAGGCCGTCGACGAACACCCTCAGCGCGTCGGGGCCCCTGCCCGAGGGGAAGAACATGTCTGCGTCGATCCCCTTGGTGTGGGTCAGGAGATGGCGGACGAGAATCCGCTCCGCCGCGCCTGGCGCCGTGAGCCGAAAGGCAGGCAGGTACCGGACCACGGGCGCATCGAGGTCGACGGCCCCCCGCTCGACCTGCTGGAGCGCCAGGGTGGTCGTCATGACCTTCGTGATGGACCCGAAGAGAAATAGGGTGTCCGCGCGCATGGGCGCACCCGTCGCCATGTTGGCCACCCAGTGGGCAAAAGCGGCCTGCTCGCCGTCGCGATACACACCGGCCGCGCACCCTGGAACCTTGCTTTGCCGCGCAGAAGTCGGCCGCCTGCTCGCCGATGCGATCGATCAGGGCCACGCCTTCCGCGCCCCCTCGCCGCCCACCTTCTCACCCAGACCCAGGGTAAGGGTCAAGCCCCGGAAGGCCCCGGTCGCCCGGGCGGCGAACCTGCTTGCCCACGGGGGCGAGGGTATGAGCGGCAGTCCGGATGGAAACGGCGTGAATGAAGCACGCGGTCATCCGCGTGCGGGCGGGGTGGCGGCCGGCGGCGAGGGCAGGGATCCCATCGCCCGGGCCAAGCGGCGCCAGGCGGCGGCGATCATGGCCCGCACGGGCCTGGCCGGCTGGCTGAGCATCGTGCGCGAGACCGGCGCCGGCGGCGGCAGCCCGGATCCGGTCCTCGATCTCTGGGCGCCCGTGAACGTGGTCGGCCTTTCGGCCCTGCTGCTGCGCCCCGACGGGCGCGCCACCGCGGTCGTCGCGAACTACGACCGGGTCGCCATCGAGCGCTCGGGCCACTTCGACGAGGTGCTGGCCTACGATCAGGACTGGCGCCCCGCGCTGCTGAAGGCGCTCGACGCCCTGGGCGAAGGCCGCATCGGCCTGAACTACAGCATGCACGACAATCTGGCCGACGGGCTGACCCACGGCGCCTTTTTAGCCCTGGAGCACGTCCTGGACGGCAGCCGCCACGTCGGCCGCATGGTCGCCGCCGAGGGCGCGGCCGCGGAGCTGCGGGGTGTCAAGACCGCGGACGAGGTCGAGCGGATCCGTGCCGCCGCCCGCATCACGGAGGGCCTGTTCGCCGAGCTGGGCCCGCGCCTGCGCCCCGGCGCAACGGAGCGCGAGGTCTATGCCCACGTCCATGGCCGCCTGCGCGAGATGGGCCTCGGCACGGCCTGGGATCCGGAGATCTGCCCGGCGGTGAACATCGGCCCGCGCTCGGAGCACGGCCACGCCGGCCCCGGCGACGTGGCGGCCGCCCCTGGCGACCTGGTCCACCTCGACTTTGGCGTGCTCGCCAATGGGTACTGCTCGGACCTGCAGCGCATGTGGTTTGTGCCCGAAGCGGACCGCGACAGCCCGCCGGAAGAGGTCCTGCTCGCCTTCGATGCCGTCCACGGCGCCATCCGGGCCGGCTTTGCCGCCCTGCGACCGGGGGTGTCGGGCGTCGAGGTCGACAACGCCGCCCGCACCCACGTCGTCGATGCCGGCTATCCCGAGTTCCAGCACGCGTTCGGCCACCAGCTGGGCCGCGCCTGCCATGACGGGGGCGGGGTGCTGGGCCCGCTGTGGCCACGGTACGCCGCCCGCTCGCGCCAGTCGGTCCGCGCCGGCCAGGTCTGGACCCTGGAGCTGGGCGTCCCCACCTCGCGGGGCAGCCTCAGCCTGGAGGAGATGGCCCTGGTGACGGAGGACGGCGCGCTTTGGCTCTCGCAGCCGCAGGACTCCATCTGGATGGCTGGGTAGGGCGTTGCAGGCGGCCGCGCGTACGCGCGGCCGCCCCATTATCGTGAAATTGTGAGGCGGTCGCTGCCGTACGTGTGCGCATCCCGCCAGGGCCGCCCCTCGGCGAAGCGGCTGAGGCGGAACGGCGACAGGTCCATCAGCTGCGGTGCTCCGGCCGTGATCCACTCGGCCAGGCAGCGGCCGATGGCAGGCGACGTCTTGAACGACGTGCCGCTGTCGCCCAGCATGCAGAAGAGGCCGGGCACGGACGGGATCTGGTCGATGATGGGCCGCTCGTCGGGGCTCATCATGATCAGGCCCGCCCAGCCTCCGCGCATCGTCGCCTCCGCGAAGGCCGGCAGGCGCGCCGCCAGCTTGCTGCGGCAGAGCGCCACATAGTCGGGATCGACCCCCTCGTCCAGGTGGTCGATGTCGGTCCCCGTGATGCCCATCTCCACCCCGATCAGGGTGCCCGCCGCGCCCTCGGGCCGGAACCATGCGCCCATCGTCGCGTCGATGAAGACGGGGTGGCGGTGGCTGAAGCCGGCCGGCCAGCGGAAGACGGCGACCTGCGCGCGATGCGGAACAAGGGCCAGGTCCAGCCCCAGGGGCGCCAGCAGGCGGCTCGCCCAGACCCCGGGCGCCAGGACGACGGCGTCCGCCTCGATCCGGCCCTGGGAGGTCTCGACGCCGGCGGCGCGGCCACCGGCGAGCACGACCCGGGTGGTCTCCACGCCCGTGCGCACGTCCACGCCGAGCCGACGGGCGGCGGCGATGAAGCCGTAGAGGGTGGCGTTGGGGTCGGCGAAGCCGCTGTCGGGCTCGTGGGCGGCGACGGTGAGGTCGTCGACGCGGGCCTCCGGCACCAGTGCCTTGACCTCGCTGGCCGCGATCACGCGGGTGTTGATGCCCAGGGCCTGGTGCGCCGCCACGTTGGCGCGCAGCTGGGGCTCGTACTGGGGCGCGACCACCTGCAGGAAGCCCGTGGCCTCGAAGCCGCAGTCGCCGCCGACGATATCGCCCCAGCTGCGGAAGACCTTCAGGCTCTCGAAGGCCAGTCGGGCCTCGTGCGGGTTGGTGTAGTGGCAGCGCACCAGGGCGCCGCTCTTGCCGGAGGCGCCAGCTCCCAGCTGGCGCCGCTCCAACAGCGTGACGGAGCGGACGCCGGCCTTGGCCAGGTGGAACGCCGTGCTGGCACCGTTGACCCCTCCGCCAACGATCACGACATCCGGCATCAGTTGCCACGCTCCCTCAGGTAGGCCAGCAGATGGGCGAAGTAGGCGGCCTCGTCGTCCCACATGGCGCAATGGCTGCCGTTCTCCAGGACGGCCACCTTCGCCTGCGGGATGCGCCGGCCCATCTCCTCGATGTCCGCCACGCGCATGGTGTCGTGGCGGCCGACCAGCAGCAGGGTGGGGACCCGGATGCGCCGGATGTGCTCCCAGCGGTCCCATTCGGCGAAGGTGCCGGTCACGACGAACTCGTTGTTGCCCTGCATGGCGTTGTATACCGGTGCGGCCATATGGGCGAAGGTGCGCACCATGGCGTCCGGCCAGGGGTCGAGGCGGCAGATGTGCCGGCGATAGAGCTCCATGAGCTGGCGCTGGTATTCGGGGTCGTCGAAGCGCCCCTCGGCCTCACACCGCTTCATCATGGCCACGACAGCGGGCGCCATCCGCTCGCGCAGCTCGTTGATGTGGCGCACGTACGCCGGGATGCTGGCCGTCATGTTCGAGATGACCAGCCCGCGCAGGTGGGCCTGGTACTTCAGCGCGTACTCGATGGCCAGCATGCCGCCCCAGGACTGGCCGTAGAGGATGAAGTCGTCCAGCCCGAGGGCGGTCCGCACCTCCTCGACCTCCTCGCGGAAGCGCTCGAGGGTCCAGAGCGAGCTGTCCTCGGGCTGGTCCGAGTAGTAGGAGCCAAGCTGGTCGTAGTAATGGAAGCCGATGCCCGCGGCGGGCAGGTGCGCCTCGAAGCACTCGAAGCACTCATGGGTGCAGCCCGGCCCGCCGTGGAGGAGGAGGATTCCCGCGCCGGCGCCACCCACCCGGCGCGTCCACACGTGATGGCCGCTGGAAAGCGTGATGATGCGGCTGCCATCGCCGGCCACGCCGATCCCTCCGCAGCAGCCTTCGGGTGGGTCCGGGGGGAATCCTGCGCCCTCGGCGAGGCCGGCGCGGGCGCCAGTGCGGACGTGGGGGAAAGGCGCCACGTGCGGCCCGCTTTCCGGGAACGGGTGGACATGCGGCGGCCGGCCCGCTTGGACTCGAAGTCCGCCCGTCCGGCCGTGGGGGGCGCGCCCGTCTGGCGCTAGGCTGAATACCGGGGCGGCGACCGTGCTTTCGGACGTGTTCCGCACCGACCTCGTGCTGCTGCATCCGCCGTCCGTCTACGACTTCCGGACGGAGGAGGTGCTGCGCGGCCCCGTGTCCGACGTCGTGCCGTCGACCGACGAGTTCGAGATGTACCCCATCGGCCTCACCAGCATCGCCGCCCACCTCGCGCGCAATCACTACAACGTGCGCATCGTGAACCTCGCCTACCGGATGCTGCGCGATCCGGAGTTCGATGTCCCGGCTGCCGTTGCGCGGATGCGCAGCCGGATGTTCGGGGTCGACCTGCACTGGCTCCCGCACGCCCAGGGCGCCCTCGCCATCGCCGAGATGGTCAAGCGCCTCCATCCCGAGAGCCTGGTGGTGGTCGGCGGGCTCTCCGCCACGTACTACCACGAGGAGCTGATCCGGTACCCCTTCGTCGACCTCGTGCTGCGCGGGGACTCCACCGAGGAGCCCGCCCGGCAGCTGCTGGCGGCCCTGCGCAGCGGCGCGCCGCTCGACGGGGTGGAGAACCTGACCTGGAAGCGGGGGGACGGCGCCGTCGTGGTCAACCCGCTGTCCTTCGTACCGTCGGACCTCGACTACGTGGACGTCCCGGACTACCGCTACGTGATGCGCTCCGTGTTCAAGTACGGCAACCTCGCCAACCTGATCCCCTACCTCGAGTGGCTTCGCTACCCCACGACCCTGATCCTCAACGCTCGCGGCTGCGAGATGGACTGCGCCGTGTGCGGCGGGTCGCGCTCCGCGTACCGCGCCCTCTGCAACCGCGGGGCCCCCGCCTTCCGCTCGCCGGAGCGGCTGGTCCGCGATGTGCGAACCATCGCCAGCTTCTCGCGGGCCCCGATCTTCATGGTCCACGACCCGCGGATGGGCGGCCACCAGCGCGCGGAGCGCTTCTTCGAGCTGCTCCGGCGCGCGCGCGTGCGCAACGAGATGGTCTTTGAGCTCTTTTACCCGGCGGGCGCGGACTTCTTCGCCATGGTCGACGCCAGCGTCCCGGCCTGGAGCCTGGAGATCACCATCGAGACGCCGGAAGAAGCGCTGCGGGCGGGCAACGGCAAGTTCCCCGTCTCGAACGCGGCCGTGGAGCGCACCCTCGAGGCCGCGCTCAGCGCCGGCTGCCGCAAGCTGGACCTCTTCTTCATGGTGGGCATCCCGCACCAGACCTACGACGGCGCCATGGCCACCGTCGAATACTGCGAGCATCTGGCGCGGCGCTTTCACGGCGACCGCCGGCTGCAGTTCTACGTATCGCCGCTTGGCCCGTTCCTGGACCCCGGCTGCCGGGCCTTCGACGACCCGGGCCTCGGCTACCGCCACGTCTTCCGGAGCCTGGAGGACCACCGCCAGGCCCTGCTGCAGCCAACGTGGGACCGCATCCTGTCCTACGAGACCGAGGGCATGACGCGGTCCGAGATCGCCGCCGCCACCTACGACGCGGCCGAGGGCCTCAACGACCTCAAGCTGCGTCACGGCCTCATCGCGGCCAGGACCCATGACACCGTCGCCACGCACCTGGCCATTGCGCGGCGGCTGCTGCGGGAGGCGGCGGCCGCCGCCGAGCTCCCGCCCGCCGCGCGCGAGGCGCTCTTTCGCTCCCTGCGCCAGGAGGTCGACGAGGCCAACAAAGGAAGCATCGTCGACGACGGCGAGCTGAAGTGGGGCGGCGTCCACCGCTTCCGCGTCACCGCGACCCTGCTGCGCGAGCTTGCGAGCGGCCTGCTCGACGAACTGGTGCATGCCGCCCACAGGCTGGCCGGTCGCTACGATACCGCGCCCTGCACCGTCGCGCGCCGCCCGGCTGTGGCCCCGCTCGTCAGCGCGGACAGAGCCGCCGAGCAGGGGTGATCTTCCCAGCGCCGCCGCGGCGGACCGGCGCCCCGCCTGCCTTACAGCAGCCGGCGCCAGAGCCTGCGTGTGCTGGCCACGGCGATGGCGAGGAGCAGAGCCCCCGCCAGCGCCTGCGCGGCCGCCACGGCTTGCCAGGCCGGTGCGGCGATGGGCCAGCGGTACGCGAAGACGTCCAGCCACTGCAGGGGGTGGATGGCAGCGAAGGCGCCCAGCAGCTGGAGGATGAGGTCGCCGAGCGGCCAGGCGATGACCACCAGGTAGCCGACCGTCGACCGGCCGGCTGAGGCGGCGGCGCCGAGGCCAAGGCCCGACAAGAGCAGGGTTGGGCCGAGGGCGGCGAACAGGCCGGCGCCGAACGGCACCGGCCCCCAGAACGCGGCCAACAGGGCGAGCCACAGCACGGTCAGCAGGGCGCTGCCGCCCAGCAGCAGGACCAGGCGCGCACTGGCCACGCCCCGCGCGGGCAGGGCGATCGCCGCCTCCAGGCGTCCGTGTTCCTGGTCGCGCAGCAGGGCGGGCACCACGGCCAGCGCCACGGCGATCGGCACGTACGACTGGCACGTCTCGACGAACAGGCTGCGCCAAGACTCAGGGCCGGAGGCCGGCAGCAGCCGGTGCAGCAGCGTGATGGCCACGAGCGCGACCAGCGGCAGCGCCGTCTCGGCCCCGCGCACCACCCGCCACTCAAGCGCCAGTAGCCGCGCGCCGATCATGGCCGGGCCGCCGCGCATGGCGCCCGCCCCATGGCCATCGTCGTGCCGCCCCGGATGGCGCCGGGCGCATTCATGGCTGTCCCGCCGCCTGGCGGGCGATGGTGCGCTGCATGGCGGACAAAGGTCCGATCCACTGCAGGTCGGCATGGCCCGTCCAGGCCGCCGCCAGCGCGGGGGGCTCGCTGAGGGCGCGCCAGGCCACCACGGCGGCCTGGGGCGCCACCAGCCAGGCGGTCGCGGCCTCCGAGGCCGGCCGCGGCAGGACCAGGCCGTCGTCGGCGACGTTCAGGGCCGACTGCCAGGCCAGCTTGCTGAGCAGCAGCGTCGCGCTCCGCAGGGTCGGCGCGCCGCCACGGCAAGCGCCCGTGACGGGGTCGGGCGGCGTGCAGAAGGGCTGGTCGGCCGGCAGCCACAGCACGCCGTCGGCCAGGACGGGGGCAGTCAGCAGGGGATAGGCGGCGGCGGTGAGGACGGCGCCAGGGAGGGCGGCGGCCAGCTGCGGGCGCAGGGTGGCAGCCGCCGCGGCGTAGGTGGTCAGCACACGTGCCGCGGCCGGCGCGGGCGCCTGAAGGTCCGCGTAGGTGAACCCCGCGCCCCGGAAGACTCGATAGGGCGCGAGAGCGCCCACGATCGCCGGCATGGGTCCGCCGCGCCAGCCCACGGCGATGGCCCCGCCCGCCTGCTTCTGCGCGGGCAGACCGATCCAGCGGCCGCCCGACGCGTGCAGGACGGTCAGGCTCATCGCGACCTGGGCCGCGTCGCCAGGGGCCAGGCCCGCGCCGACGGGGACCGGATACCACGTGCCGCGGCCGTCGAAGAACGCCCTGCCGCCGCCGGCGGCGGCACCCTCGAAAGCCCGGGCCAGCGGGAAGGGCGGATAGGGGATGGTGGAGGGCGCAGGCAGCAGCCGACCCGCGAAGGCCAGGCGCAGGTGGCCGCCCGTGCTCGCGGCACCCCCCTGCAGCCGGTAGAGGCGCGCCGCCATACCAGGGATAACGCCGGAGCCATCCGGCAGGCTGACCCGGACTCCCGCCGGGGGCCTCAGCACCAGGCCCGCGTTGAGCAGCACGTAGAGCGGGCCACCGCCGGCCGTCGCCAGCTGCCAGTCGGCGTCGCCGCTGACCTGGCCGCTGGCCGCATCGGCGGTCACGGTGAGCGCCAGGGACGTCGTCGCCGGCACGGGCACGCCGCGCAGGGAGGGAGGGGTCGCCAGCGCGGGCGGCGCCAGCCTCGCGGCCGTGGCGGCCAGGGGGATCGCCAGCCCAAGGGCGACGGCGACGGCCGCCGCCAGCCAGGCGCGCCACGCGGGCAGGGAGCGCAGGGGGAAGAGCCGCAGGCCGCGGCTCC
>JAJYVM010000104.1 GCA_021792015.1 Bacillota bacterium
TCGGACGGCGGGTGCGGATCGACGTACGTCCCGGCCCGCTTGGCCGCCCGTTTGCGCGAAGCCCGTCCCACAGGGCACGCCTCCTGCCTGGTCCCCGGCAGGTTCGCCCCGCTGCGGGTCGAACCCTGCCCTGCCGGCCTCATCAGCATACCCCCGCGCCGGCTGGGAGGCATGTCCACGTGAGCCTGTGGGAGCGGCTGCAGGCCCTTGCGCGCATCGGCGCGGCCCCGGACGGGCAGGGCCTGGTGCGCTGGCCCTTCACCCCCGCCGAGGCCGAGGCAGTGGCCCAGGTGCGGGCCTGGATGGAGGCCGACGGCCTGCGCACCCGCCGCGACGGGGCCGGCAACCTGTTCGGGCGGCGCGAGGGAACGGACCCCGCGGCCGCGGCCGTCCTGGTCGGATCGCACCTTGACACCGTGCGCGGCGGCGGCAGCTACGACGGCGCCCTCGGCGTGCTCGGCGCCATGGAGGCCGTCGCTGGCCTGCCCGCCCTGCGCCGCCCCGTCGAGGTCGTGGCCTTCACGAACGAGGAGGGCAACCGCTACCCCGCGCTGCTCGGCAGCCGGGCCCTGACCGGCGCGCTCCTGCCCGACGAGCTGGACCGTCGCGACCCGGACGGCATGCCCCTGCGCGAGGCGATGGCCGCCGCCGGGCTCGACCCCGCCGCCCTGGCCGGCTGCGCCGCGCAACCCGGCCGCTACGCCGCCTACCTGGAGCTGCACATCGAGCAGGGCCCGGTCCTGGAGGCAAGCGGCACGCCCGCCGGCATCGTCGAGCGCATTGCGGGCCTGCGCATGGGCACGGCGACCCTGCTTGGCCGGGCCGACCACGCCGGCACGACGCCCATGGACAGGCGGGCCGACGCCCTCCACGCCGCCGCCGGGGCCCTGAGTGCCGCCTACGCCGCCGCCGACGGCCTCGGCCGCCCCGCCGTGCTGACCTGCGGCCGGCTCACCCTGCGCCCAGGCTCGCCGAACGTGGTGCCCGCAGCGGTGGAGCTCACGCTGGACATGCGCGACGCCGAAGTGGGCCGGCTCGACCGCCTGGCGGAGGCTGCCCATGCCGCCTTCGCCGCGGCGGCTGAGGCCCACGGCGTGAAGCTGCGCTGGGAGATGCGGCCCGGCACCCCGCCGACCCCCATGGACCCAGGTCTCTGCGACATCCTGGAGGCGGCCGCCAGGGACCTGGGCCTGCCCTGCCTGCGCATGACGAGCGGGGCCGGCCACGACGCCATGGCCGTCGCGCGCATCATGCCGGCGGCGATGGTCTTCGTCCCCTGCCGCGGCGGCCGCAGCCATACCCCGGATGAGTACGCGAGCCCGGAGGCATGCGCCAACGGCGCGGCGCTCCTGCGGGAGGCGGTGCGCCGATGCGCGTCCTGAGCGCCGCCGACATCCGTGCCGCCCTGCCGATGCCGGCCTGCGTGGCCGCCGCCGCCCGCGGGCTCGAGGCGGAGGCCGTGGTGCCCGAGCGCCCCGTCCTGCGGCTGCCGCACGGGGACCTGCTCTTCATGCCCGGCCACCTGCCCGGGCTCGCCGCCGGCCTCAAGGTCGTGGGCGTCTTCCCGGACAACCCGGCCCGCGGCCTGCCCGCCACCCTGGGCGCCGTGCTTCTGGTGGATGAGTCGACTGGCGTCCCCACGGCCCTGCTCGACGGCACCAGCCTGACATCCCTCCGTACGGGGGCGGCCACGGGTGTCGCCGCCGAGCGCCTGGCACGCCCGGGGGCGGCGGTCCTGGCCGTCCTCGGCGCGGGCGGGATCGCCGCCGACCAGATCGCGGGGGTGCGGGCCGTGCGCCCGATCGCCGAGGTGCGGCTGTGGAACCGGACGCCCGCCAAGGCCGAGCGGCTGGCGGCCGGCCTGGAGGGCGTGCGCGCCCGGAGCTGGCCGACGGCGGCCGAAGCCGTCGTCGGCGCGGATGTGGTCGTGTGCTGCACGTCGGCCACGGAGCCGGTTCTGCGCGGCGCCTGGCTTGCGCCCGGCGCCCTCGTGTGCGCCGTCGGCGGCTATACGGCCGATATGATGGAGGTGGACGCCGAGTGCGTCCGCCGCGCGGCGATCGTGGCCGCCGACAACGTGGGGGAGGCCGTGCGGACGGGGGACCTTGCGGGCCGCATCGACCCAGGGCGCGTGGTCGCCATCACGGCAGCCGGGCCGCGCGGGGCCGAGGCCGAGATCGCCTTCTTCAAGTCGGTCGGGACCGCCGCCCTGGACCTGGCCTGCGCGCAGGCCGCCCTGGCGGCGGGCGCCGGCACCGAGATCGACCTGGGCTAGCCCCGCACTACGCTGCTGCCGTCCTCGCGGCCCACGACGACCTGCGGCCGGAAGCCGGCGAAGATCCCGTGCTCCACGACGCCCGGGACGGCCTTGATGGCGGGGCCGAGGTCGGCAAATGCCCCGCGGCAGTCCAGGATCAGGTTGCCGTTGTCCGTGCGGTAGGGGTCATCCTGCCCGCCCCGCAGCGCGGGGGCAAGGCCCAGGCCGGCCAGGCGGGCGGCCGTATGGCGCCAGGCGAACGGCACCACCTCGACGGGCAGCGGCATGCGCGCGCCGAGGGCGGCCACCAGCTTCCGCTCGTCGACCAGGATGAGCAGGCGCCGGGCAGCCAGCGCCACCAGCTTCTCCCGCAGCAGGGCGCCACCCCCGCCCTTCAGGAGGCGCCCCTGCGGGTCCACCTCGTCGGCGCCGTCCAGGGCGAGATCCAGCGCCGCGACCTCATTCAGGTCGCGCACCTCGATGCCCGCCGCCCGCGCGGCGTGCTCGGTGGCCAGGGAGGCGGCGACCGCCACCACGGCCAGTCCCTCGCCGCGCACCCGATGTCCGATGGCCTGCACCAGCAGGTCCACGGTGCTGCCGCTGCCGAGGCCGATGATCTGGCCCGCGGCCACCTCGGCCGCGCCCCGCGCCGCCGCCGCGCGCTTGCCCGCCTCGCCCGCCACCGGCGTCCCTCCCGTAGTCATGCTTGCATCCACAGCGCCGCCCGCAGCGCGTCGCAGGCGCGCGCCAGCGCGCCCAAATCCCCGAAGCCCCCGGCCTTCGTGGCCAGCAGCCACCGCCCCGCGCGGCCGAGCGGCATGCCCGGCCCGGCCGCGCCCAGCAGCTCGATCGCCGTGACCCCCAGGGCCGCCAGCAGGGCCGCCGCCGTCTGGCCGCCTGTGGCCACGATCCCCGAGAAGCCAGCCGCCGCGGCGGCGCCGGCCCCTGCATCGTACACGACCGGGTCGGCCAGCTGGCCCAGCTGGGCCTGGGTGGCGGCATGGGGCGAGCCGGCCACCACCAGCACCCGCGGACCGTCGGCCCTGCCTGGCAGCGGCGCGGGCGGCGGGCCAGCGGCCAGCGCCGCTGCCAGGCCAGAAGAGCCGACCCAGAGGGTGTCCGGGGGCGCCTCGGCGACCAGCCGGGCGAGGTCGGCGTCCGTCTCGGCGTCGTGCATGGGGGGCAGGCCCGCCGGGGTGGGCTGGGGCACGCCGTGCACATGGAGCACACCGGCCCGTACCGTGCGGCCCTGGGCCGGCAGGGCCGGGCAGAAGCGCAGCGCCGCCGCGGGCCAGCGGCCGCGGCAGATGGACAGCATGTCGGCGACCGGGCCGCGCAGGGTCGAATCGACCTTGATCAGGAGGCGCTTCGGGGTGGGCGGCAGGGCGGCCAGAAAGCGGCCGCGGCCGGCGGGCTCGTCCCGCCAGAGGGTGGCGACGGCATGCACGGCCAGCGGGAGCGGCGGGCTGGCGTCGCCAGGCAGGCTGACGCGGACCTTCGCGCCGGGCCGCAAAAAGGCCAGCGCCGCGTCGGCGGCGCCCGTCAGGTCGTCGGCGACGATCCGCCAGATTGGCACACGCTGGGCTTTCCAGGTCGGCGGGCCCGATCCTGCGGCGCCAGGCGGCGGGCAACGGCGCGGGCCGGGCCGGCGGGGCAGCTCCGCCACGGCGGATCCCGCGGCACCGGGGGGCCGGGGGCGGGGGGGCCGCGGTCCGGCCAGCCATCCGTATCCGTGCTGGCCGCCGGACCGGGCACCGGGAGGGGAACACCAGGCGCGGGTCGGCCACCGCTTGCTTCATCGCTCTTCACCGCGGCGGAATCCGCGCGTGCCTGGGGCCCTCGTCCCCTCGCGCACACCCTTCGCGGTCCGGGCACCCTTTGTGTCGGTGCCGCGCCTGCCGCGCGTTGCACGCCCCGGCGGCCCGCAACTCGATATATTGGTGGGGGAATACTTGCCGGAAGGGGCGCTGCTTCTTTGAGCATGTGGTCCGATACCCAAGAATTGCTGCGCGACGTCACAGGTGAGCTGGATTGCGCCACGTCCGTTTACAACGTGCTGAAGGAGCCGCGGCGCGTCCTGGTCGTCCAGGTGCCGGTGCGGCGATCCAACGGCGTCACCGAATACTTCACCGGCTACCGCGCCCAGCACAACAACGCGTGCGGCCCATACAAGGGTGGGATCCGCTTCCACCCCGGCGTCACCATCGACGAGGTCAAGGCCCTCTCGGTGGCGATGACGATCAAGTGCCGCGTCGTCAACATTCCGTTCGGCGGGGCCAAGGGCGGCGTCGTGGTCGACCCGAGCCAGCTCAACGAGCACGAGGTCGAGCAACTCTCCCGCGGCTACGTCGACGTGCTCGGCGACAACCTCGGCCCCGACAAGGACATCCCGGCCCCCGACGTCTTCACGAACAGCCGCATCATGGCCTGGATGTTCGACGAGTTCAGCCGTCGCAGCGGCCGCAACCACTTCTCGTTCATCACGGGCAAGCCGGCGCACATGGGTGGCTCGCGCGGGCGCGAGGAGGCGACCGGCTTCGGCGTCAGCGTTGTGACGCTGCGGGCCCTGCAGCGGCGCGGCATCGACCCGAACGGGGCACGGGTGGCGATCCAGGGCTTCGGCAACGTCGGCCGCAACGCCGCCGAGGCGCTGACACGCTCCGGCTGCCGCATCGTGGCCGTCTCGGACGTCGCCGGGGGGCTGTACAACCCCGACGGCCTGCCGCTCGGCGACCTGCTGGCGTGGGAGGACAAGAGCAAGGGCCGCTCCGTGGCCGATGCCCCCTTCGGCCGCCGTGTCGGAGCCCTGGACGTGCTCTTCGTGCCGGCCGAGGTCGTCATCCCGGCCGCCCTCGAGGATCAGATCACCGGAGACAACGCGAAGTCCGTCCAGGCCCCCGTCGTCATCGAGGCCGCGAACGGGCCCACGACGCGGGACGGCCACGCCCGCCTCCTGGCCGACGGCAGGACGATCGTACCCGACGTGCTGGCCAACGCCGGCGGCGTCACGGTGTCGTACTTCGAGTGGGTGCAGGACCTCGGCAGCTACTTCTGGGACCTGGACGAGGTGCGCGCCCGCCTGTCCGTGTTCATGGAGCGGGGCTTCGACGACGTGGTGGCCGAGGCGGGAAAGAGTCCCGATCTGCGCCGCGCCGCCTATCGCGTCGCGGTCCGCCGGCTCTCCGAGGCCATGCTGGATCGCGGCTGGATCTGAGGTGGCGGGGCGGGCGGCACAGGGCCGCCCGCCCCGCCGCCGGCGCGGAATCAGTCGGCCGCGCGCGCGAACTGCTCCAGCGCCTCCAGGGCCTGCGATCCGTACACCACCGACGGGCCGCCGCCCATCATGACGGCGACGCCGATCGCCTCGACGACCTCCCGGTGGGAGGCGCCAGCCTTCAGCGCGTCGTGGACGTGGTAGGCGATGCAGCCGTCGCAGCGCACCGTGATGCCGATGGCCAGGGCGATCAGCTCCTTGACCTTCGCGCTCAGGGCGCCCTCGGCCACCGAGGCCTGGTGCATTCTGGCGAAGCCCTCCATCACCCCTGGCGCTTCGCCCCCGAGCTTCGCCATCAGGTCCGAGACGTGTATGTAGTAACCCGGGTAGTCATCAACCATGGCGCACCTCTTTCGGTGGGTTGCCGCAGGCGCCGCGCCGCCCGCCCGCGGGGTCGCACCCCCGGACGCCCCGGCGGGGGGCTGGGTGCGGGCCGCAAAGAGGCTGCGGGCCTCACCGGGCTCAGGCTAGCATGCACCGGTGGCGGCGGGGCATGGCCCACGGGCCCCTGGGGGAGCGCCGAACGGGCTGGCGGGCGGGCCGGAAGGCGGATGCGGGCCCGGGGCGCCGCGGTCGCCCGTGGAGCGGAGCGGAGTGCAGATCACGCGCGGGCGATGCCGCCGCGGGCGGGAGCGGCCGCGCGGCCGCGCGCCGGCCGCACCCCCGAGCCAGTCCCGAGCGCTTGGCCGCCGGGCGCGCACATCACCAGCAGCAGGGTGCCGGCCAGCAGCCGGCCCGGGATTCCGGCGGCGTCCCGCGCCGCCTCGGGAACGGGCCAGTAGGGCTGCGCCGCGACGCCCTCCCGCTGGAGCCGGCGGCGCAGGTCGTGCCGGTTGCGGCAGCGGAGCGGCAGGGCCAGCGGAGCGACCCCGTCGGGCAGCCGCGGCCACAAGGGCACGACATCAGGCCCGGCGGCCAGCTCGGCCAGCTGGCGGTAGCGCCGCCGCCGGGCGCGCCGCAGCGCGGCGGGCTCCAGCGCGGCCAGCGCGCGGAGGGTGCCCTCCCAGATGCCGTCGGGCGGGCCGCCCCAGGCGTCCAGGTCATCCTCGGCGGAGGGATCGCCGGCAAGCCGCTTCCGCACGAATGGCGAGGGTGCGGGGGAGGCCGGCGGCGCTTCCGGCAGCGGCCGGCCGCGGCAGTCGATCGCCACGCCGCCGTCGGCCACGGGCAGGAGCTTGCGCAGGCTGGCGAACGCGAAGTCGACCCCGATCAGCGGCGCCCGGTTCAGCAGCGTGTGGGAGATGTCCTCGACGACGACGAGGTCCGGGCGTTGTCGCTTCAGCGCCCGCACCGGCGCCACGGGCAGCCGGCGGCCCAGGGGGTGAACCAGCAGCACGGCGTCGGCCGGGGCTGCGGCGAGCTCATCCCAACGGGGGTGCAGGGCGCTGTCCTGGGAGTAGAAGACCGCTTCGGCCCCCGCCGCGGCGATGCCGGCCGCCACCGAGCCGCACATGCAGGCTGGGCAGAGCACCCGCGCCCGCGGCGGCATGACCCCCGTGACCAGCCAGGCGAGGGCCTGGCGGCCGCTGGCAAGGAGACGGTGCGGCCGGCCGGTCCAGGGCCAGGTGGGGCTCACCCGGCGGTCTGGCGGTGGACCTCGTCTTCCAGCAGGTCCAGGGCCAGCTCGCGGTTGACGGCGATGGTGCAGCGACCGGTGCGCACGATGCCGCGCCGCGAGAGGTCGGCGAGCACGCTGGTGACGGTCTCGCGGCAGGCGCCGACGAGGGAGGCGAGGTCCTGGTGCTTCAGGGGAACCACGATCCGGCGGAACTCGTTCTCACCATCCGGCTCGCCGTGGCGGTCGGCCAGACGGATGAGGGCCCGCAGGATGCGGCGCCGGGCATCCACCAGGGCCAGGTCGCACGCCATCTCGACCACGTCGCCGGTGCGCCGGGCGAGCGCCATCAGGATGCGGGCGGCCATCTCGCTGTTCTCGCTGACGAAGCTCGGCATGTCCCGCTCGCGCAGAAAGAGCAATTGGGAATCCTCCGCGGCGTCGATCATCGCAGCGGGGCTGCCCGGCAGCCACTGGCGGCGGTAGACGAACGCATCGCCGGCGCCGAGGATGCCGACGGAGGCCTCGTGCCCCGTGTCCGTCACCCGCTGGTATCGCACCCGCCCTTCCAGCACGTAGAAGAGTCCGGGCGTCTCCGGCGCCATCCGGTCTCCGCGCGGCAGGACCAGGATAGGCCATACGGCTCCGGAACCCCGGTCAGCACGGTGCATGGTCGTCGTCATCGTCTACTACCCCTCCTCGGTGGTTGTTCCCCGGCCCTCGGCGGACGCCGCGAGCCGGATACCCTCCCGAGCCTCGAAGGCGGTCAGCAGGGCCGAATGGTCGAGGTCGCCGGCGCCGGCCGCCACGACCTCTCCCAGCAGCTCATACGCCCGCTCCGTGACCGGCAGGCGCATTCCGGCCTGGCGTGCCGCGTCCATGGCGATCCGGACGTCCTTGAGCTGCAGGCGCAAGCGGAAACCGGGTTGGAAGGAGCGGCGCAGCATGCGCTCGCCGTGGACCTCGAGGATGCGGCTGCCCGCGAAGCCCCCGAGCAGCGCCTGCCGCACGCGCGCGGGGTCGGCACCGGATCGCGCCGCGAGCAGCAGCGCCTCGGCCACGGCCGAGATCGTGTCGGCGACGATCATCTGGTTCGCGGCCTTCGCCACCTGGCCCGTCCCCGGCCCGCCAATGCGGACGATGTTCTTGCCGAGGACCTGCAGGATGGGCAGCGCGCGCGCAAACGGCGCTTCGTCGCCGCCGACCATGATCGATAGCGTGCCCTGCTCGGCGCCGGCCTGGCCGCCGGACACGGGCGCATCCAGCGCGGCCACTCCGCGGGCGGCCAATGCCTCGGCGGCCCTCCGCGCGGTGGCGGGCGCGATGGTGCTCATCTCGATCAGCAACTGGCCGGGGCGGGCGCCCTCGATGAGCCCGCCGGGACCCAGCACCACTGACTCAACGTCGGGGGAATCGGGCAGCATGGTGATGATGACGTCGCTGCGCTCGGCCACCTCGCGCGGTCCGCCGGCCGCCGCGGCGCCGGCCGCCACGAGACGGTCCACGGCGGGCCGGCTGCGGTTGGCCACCGTCAGGGTGTAGCCGGCGCGCAGCAGGTTGGCCGCCATGGGCGCGCCCATGATCCCCAATCCAATGAAGCCAAGGCGTTCGCTTGCGTCGGCCATCGCCGAATCCCTCCGGATCGCACGGTGGTTCTTGGCGCTCAGTATAGGCGCACTGGTCCGGTCCAGCAATCAACATCCTGTAAAGAAATGCGACTCAGCGACTCACAGCCCACTGCCGAGCCCTCGAAGATGTAGGCGTGAGGAGGGTTCGCGGCGGCTGCCCAACGAAAGAGGCGCGCCTCGGACCGTGTGCGCCCGCTGCGCCCGGCCCCGCGGCTGCCGGTCGCGGGCGAGGATCCGCCCGTGCCGGCCGAGCGTTCCGCGGCGGTCGCCCTGCTGGTGGCCGGGGGCAGGCAGGACGAGGGCGAGAACATCGCCCGGATCCTGGCCGCCGCCGGGATGTCCGTGCGGGTGACCCACGCCTGCGACCATGGTGAGATCCTCCAGGCCCTCGGGGAGCGACCATGGGATGCCCTGATCGCGGGCCGGGGCACCACCACGGCCGAGGTGCGCTGGCTGGTGGGCCTGCTTCGCGACCGGGAGCTGGCCCTGCCGTGCATCGTCCTGGGGGAGGCGCCCGACCCGGCAGCGGCGCAGGAGGCCATGCAGGCGGGCGCCGCCGACTGGGTGGACCTGGCGGGCGAGGGCTGGGCCAGGATCCTGACCGCCCTGGAGCGCGCCGCCCGCCTGGCGGAGGAGCATGCCATCCGGCGTGAGGCGGAGGCGCGCCGGGCGGACGCCGACCGCCTGTATCGGCTGCTGGCCGAGGGCGCCAGCGACCTCGTCTGCCTGCACCGTCCCGACGGGGCGTGCGCCTTCGCCAGCCCTTCGGCGGCCTGGCTGCTGGGCCGGCCGCCGGAAGACCTTCAGGGCACCGGCTTCCTCGACGCGGTCCACCCCGAGGATGCCAGCCGCGTTCAGGCGGCCATCCGCCGCGCCGCCGCCGGCGAGGAGGCCGTCAGCGTCACCCACCGCGTGCGCCGCCGGCCCGGAGACGAGGTGTGGATGCAGACCCTGGCGCAGCCCGCAGCCCCGGGCATCGGACCGGCGGGATCGGTGCAGACGATCTCGCGCGATGTGAGCGAGCGGCACGCCCTTCAGGAGCAGATCGCCCACCTGGCCCTGCACGACGCCCTGACGGGCCTGCCCAACCGGTCCCTGTTCATGGACCGTCTCGGCCATGCCCTCACCCGGCTCAGGCGGAAGAAGGGCACCCTGGCCGTGCTGTTCCTCGACATCGACGGCTTTCAGCTGATCAACGAGAGCCTTGGGCGGGGCCCCGGCGACCGTCTGCTGGCCGAGACGGCCGCCCGGCTGCAGGCCGGCCTGCGGCCCGGCGACACGGTCGCCCGCGTGGGCGGCGACGAGTTCACGGTGCTGCTCGACGATGTGCGCGAGCCGCGCGACGCCGCCCGGGTGGCGGACCGGGTGGCCGAGAGCCTGGCCGCGCCGTTCCCCGTGGACGGGATCGACGTCTTCATCACGGCGAGCGTGGGCATCGCCCTGGCCGCCACGCGCGGCGAGCTGGCCGAGGACGTCATCCGCAACGCCGACGTGGCCATGCTCCGGGCCAAGCAGCGCGGTCGCGGCGAGCAGGAGATCTTCGTTCCCGAGGTGCACGGCTCCGGCAGCCGGCCCCGCCTGGAGCTGGAGGGGGAGCTGCACCGCGCGCTGGAGCGGAGCGAGCTGCGGGTCCATTTCCAGCCCATCGTCTCGCTGAGCAGCGGGCGCATGGTCGCCGCGGAGGCGCTGCTGCGCTGGGAGCACCCCACCCGCGGCCTGCTGGCGCCGGGCGCCTTCCTGGGCGTCGCCGAGGAGGCGGGCCTGATCGTGCCCGTCGGCCGCTGGCTGCTGGCGGCGGTCTGCCGCCAGGTGGACGACTGGCGCGCGCGGCTCGGTCCGGCGTCCGTCCCGCCCGTCGGCGTCAACCGCGCCCCGGCCGAGTTGG
>JAJYVM010000105.1 GCA_021792015.1 Bacillota bacterium
AGCCGGACGCCGTCGCCGCCACCATCGTCGAGGCCGTCCGCGAGGGCTGCCGCGCCCACCGCCTGCCGCCGCCGGTGCTCGCCTGTGAGCCTGGCCGCTCCGTCATCGGGCAGGCGGGGATCGCCCTCTACACCGTCGGCGCCGCCAAGCGCGTGCCGGGCCTGACGCCCTACATCAGCGTAGACGGCGGCATGGGCGACAACATCCGGCCCGCCCTCTACGGTGCGACCTACTCCGTCGTCGTGGCGGGCCGCATGGACGCGCCCCAGGCGGAGCGGGTGCACATCGTGGGCCGCTACTGCGAATCCGGCGACTTCCTGGCCAAGGAGGTCGCCCTGCCCGAGCTGCGCGCCGGCGATATCCTCGCCTTCCTCGGCGCCGGGGCCTACCAGCTGCCCATGGCCAGCAACTATAACCGCGTGCCGCGCCCCGCCGCCGTGCTGGTGAGCCGCGGCCGGGCCGATCTGATCCTCGCCCGCGAGAGCGTCGCCGACCTGCTCCGCCACGACCGCCTGCCGCCGCACCTGACGGCCGGCGCCCGCCCGGCCCAGCTGGATGCGGCGGCCGCCACCGGCGCCGGCTCCCCGGGCAACGGGCTGACCCGGAGCGGGCGCGACGGCGGGGACGGGGACCAGAGCGCCGCGGGCTCGGGGGGCACCGTCTAATCCCTCCACTTGGCCTCGGCCTGTCGCTCCAGACGATCGTCGAGTCGATCCCCGGCCTGCTGCTGGCCATCGTGCTCCACGAGCTGGCACATGGTCTGGTCGCCGACGCCCTCGGCGATCCCACGCCCCGCCGGATGGGCCGGCTGACCCTGGACCCCCTGGCCCACATCGACTGGATCGGCCTCATCATGCTGGTGCTCTTCCGCTTCGGCTGGGCCAAGCCGGTGATGTGCGATCCCCGCAACTTCCGCTGCAACCCGCGCCTCGGCATGCTGTGGGTGGCCCTGGCCGGCCCCGCCATGAACGTGGTGGTCGCCTTCGCGGCGCTCCTGGCCCAGGCCATGCTGGCCCTGCCATACAACGGCACCGGCTACGCGATCGTCAGCCTGATCTTCCTCTATAACGTCTTCTTCGCCGTCTTCAACATCCTGCCCATCCCACCCCTGGACGGCAGCAAGATCCTGGCCCTGCTCGGCCCCGAGGCCGAGCGCCTGATGCACATGGTCGAGCCCTTCGGCTGGGTGATCCTGCTGGTCGCCGTGTACACGGGCTTCATCAGCCCCCTGCTGAACGCCATGGCCAACGGTCTGGCCCAGTTCCTGGTGCTGATCGCCTCGCTCCTGAGGGTGGGTGGCACGTGATCGAGCGGCTGCGCGAGCTGGTGGCCGCCCTGGAGGCGGGCACCGCCGACCCAACCCAGGTCCATGCGGCCGCGGCATTCACGGATTTGGACGCGGCGTACGCCGCGTCCGATCTCGACGAGCAGAGCCTGGCCATCACCCTGGCCGCGCGCGTGGTCGAGCTCAAGGCGCGCGCCCTGCTGCCCGGCGCCGCGCCGGCCGAGGAGTCCCCTTCGCCGGAGGAGCCGGAGGAGACCCCTGAGGCGCTGGCCGCGCGGCTGGCGGCCTACGACGCCTTCCGCGAGGCGGCCCAGGTGCTGCGCTCGTACGAGGAGGCGCGCAGCCAGCGCTTCGGGCGGCCGGCCACCCCGCCGCCCGGCCCCGCCGAGCCCCCCGCCGTGCCCTTCGAGACGCTGCTGACCATGTTCGCCGCCATCTGGGAGCGGGCCAGGGCCGACGGGCGCACCGTGGCGCGCCAGGAGCTGACCGTGCTGGCGCGGATGGAGGAGCTGCGGGCCGCGCTGCGCGCGGCGGACGGGCCCGTGGCCTTCGAGTCGCTCTTCGCGGGCGACGCCAGGCGCATGCAGGTCATCGTGACGTTCCTCGCCCTGCTGGAGCTGATGCGCCTCGGCCAGGCGATGATGCTGCAGGAGCAGCCGTTCGGCCCCCTGGCCGTGGTGGCGGTCCTGTCGGCATGAGCGGGCCGGGGAGCTGGGACGGCGGGGTGCGGACGGGCGCGGGACGGGCGGGAATCGCCGCGACGCGGGTCGTGGCGCGGACGGGGAAGCCTCTGGCCCGTCGGGGCCGGCGCACGGGGGCCACGGTCGCATGAGCCCGCTCACGGCGCGCGTGGAGGCGCTGCTGTTCGCGGCGGCCGAGCCGGTGAACCCGGCGGCGCTGGCGCAGGCGGCGGGCGTCTCGGAGGCGGAGGTGGGCCTGGCCCTCTCGGAGCTGACCAGCCACCTGGAGCAGGAGGCGCACGGCTTCGCGCTGGCGGCGGTGGCGGGCGGCTATCAGCTGCTGACGCGGCGGGAGCACGCCGAGGCCGTGACGGCGCTGCTGCAGCGGCGGCGGCCCCCGCTCTCGCGCGCCTCCCTGGAAACGCTGGCTGTCATCGTCTTCCGCCAGCCCGTGACGCGGGCCGAGGTCGACGACCTGCGCGGCGTGCGCTCCGAGGGCGCGCTGCTGACACTGGTGGAGCGGGGCCTCGTGGCGGAGGTCGGGCGCGACGCGGGCCCCGGCCGGCCCATGCGGTACGGCACCACCCGCCGCTTCCTGGAGCACTTCGGGCTGCGCGACCTGACGGACCTGGACGCCGCGAAGGCGGCCCTGGCCGCACGTGCGGCCGAGGCCGAGACGCCCCCGGGCTAGTTCAGGACCCCGGCAGAAGGAACGCGAACACGATCTCCGCCAGACCCACAAAGAGCGGAACCAGACCGGCGATCAGCCACGGGCCCACGCCCAGCGTCAGCAGGCCGAGAAGGAGGGGCGCGTCCCACCCCCGTGGTGATCACGCCGCCCCGCAGCCGCTGGCGCGGGCTGGTCGGCCGGCGCGGGAGCAGGGTCGGGGATGCTGGAGGCCCCTGCAGACCGCCAGGCTTTCTGCTTGGCGCCGGTACCGACCGCCGAGGCGCGCTCCAGACGCGCACGAGCGGAACGCTTACCGACGGCCCCCGGAGTACCACTGCCAGAACTCGTCCTGGCTGATCCCAGCCTGGCGCGGCAACTTGCTGAGCCATGCCTTCAACAGCATTTCGCTCTCGTGCACGTGCACGGCGAAGGGGTGACCGTCTCTGGCCCTGGCCACGATGGAGCCGCTCTTTCCGATGCGGTGGACGATGCCGCAGTGGTCCAGCAGCTGCGGAAGTTCTCGGCGATGAAGCTCCGGCGGGCTCGGCACGCTACACCGTGACGGTTCGGGTCACCAGCGGACGGATGTCCTGAAGTGCCCCGCGGCCGAACGCCGCCGCGAGATCGCGCACCGCGGCCCGGAAGTTGGACAGGGCCTCCTGCTCGCTTGCACCGGACGCGCTGACGCGCATGTCGTCGTTGTACGCCAGATAACCTTCGTCGCACTGCTCGACAATCACCGGGACCTCGACCTGGTCCGCCAGGGGGACCACCTCGTCGCTCATTCCACCACCTGCCCACACAGAACCCAGCGCCAGGACCAAGAACAGCCCGTCAAGCAGCACCCAACCGGCGAGGGCATGACTCCAACCCCAACGCCCCAGCCACCACCCAAAAATCAGGGTCGCCCCCGCGCACACGACCACGGGCCAGTTCGGCATCCGCCGTTCACGCACATCCGTCACGCTGGCCACCAGCGTGCACGCCAACAGCCAGCCGAATCGCGCCACATCCCACCCACTCAACGCGTCTATCCCACCTTGACGGGTACTGCAGCGCCCTGCGCCAGCACCGGTCCCGACGGGCTCCGCACGACTGCCCGGCTCGCCCCCCCGCCAGCCACCCCCAAGGCTCCGGCACGATCGTCAGCGGCCCCCGTGCGTGTGCCGCCAACAGCTCCGCCTGCGCCAGCGTGACGGCGAGCCGCACCATGGCCGGGCTCAAGAGCTGCGTGGCCGGGGCCCTGGCGCCGGAAGCGGCTCGGCATTCCGCGAATGGGGATGCTGGGCATGTGCGCCACCTGCTGCCATGGCTGCCCGTCGCCGCGGGTCTGGCCGGCCTGCTGACGGCCCTGGCCGTCTCGCCGGTCGAGGTGCGTGTGCGGCTGAAGGCCTGGAACGACAACCTGCTGCGACCGCGGATCGACGTCCGCCTGCTCTGGGGCCTGGTCCACCTCCGGCCGCGCGTGCGCGTACCGCGCCACCCCCTGCGCGACCTCGCGGCCCGGCTCGGTGGGCCGGCGAGCGGCCTCGCCGGCCCGAAGCAGGGCGCCGATGGCGGACACCCGCAGGTGGACACCGGATCCCAGTCCGGTACGGCGCGGCAGGCCGCGCGCGGTCTCCAACACGCCACTTCGGGGAACCCGGCAGGCCATTACCTCTTCGCGGTCGCGCGCGCCGTGGCCGTGCGCCGCCTTCGGGCGGGGCTGTCCCTTCAGACGGGCGATCCCGCTCGGACCGCCATCGCCGCCGGGGCGGCATGGGCGGTGCTCGGTGCCGCCATCGCAGCCCTGGCCGCCTACGTGCGCTTCGAGCGGCCGCCCGTGCTGGCGGTGCGGCCCTCGTTTACGGGGCGAGCTCGGATCGTCGCGGACCTCGACTGCATACTCACCGCGCGGGTCGGCCACGTTATGGTCGCCGCCTTGCGCAGCCTGCTCGGCGGCGGCACGGGAAGGGGAGACGCGGGGTGAACGATCACCCGATCCAGGGCCTGATGCAGACCGCGATGGAGGCCATCAAGGGGATGGTCGACGTCGGCACCGTGATCGGCGACGCCGTCGAGACCAAGAGCGGCACGCTCGTGATCCCGGTTTCCTCGGTCTCCTTCGGCTTTGCCGCCGGCGGGACGGAGTTCGGCCGAGCCGACGCCCGCCGCGAGGACGCCCCAGGCCACCCGTTCGGCGGAGGCAGCGGCGCCGGCGTCAGCGTGCGGCCCGTGGGCTTCCTGGTCGTGCACCAGGACCAGGTCCGCATGCTGCCCGTGGACGAGAACGCGGCCCTTGAGCGCATGGTCGACCTGGCGCCCGAGATCCTGGAGCGCATTCGCGCGATGTGGAGCGATCGTAAGTCCGGACGCAACGGGACGGCCAGCCAGCCTGACCTCTCGGAGGGCGTGGTGGAGCGCCAGCGGGTCGTGACGCCATAGGGGAGCGTCCGGCTCAGCCGCAGCCACGCATGCGGGAGGCGGTGGCCAGCCGCCCCGGGTCCGGCGGGCACGCCCGTCCGGAGGGCCGGGCGGACGCCCGGGCTCCGCGCGGCCGCGACAACGCGAGGGGGACATCGCGCGGGCGCTGCCTCAACCCACCAGGGGCGGGCGTGAGCCAGGGGTGCCCGGCCCCCGTCACCGTCGGGCCGCCGAGACGCGGTCCCGGCATCGCCACGCGATCGCGATGCGCATCCCACCCAAATGGGCCAACATGCGCCAAAGTCACAGCATCTGGCACTCATCGGCCCGCCCGCGCGGGGGACACTGTGGCTATGCGAAGTCTGTGGAAGGGCGCCGTCACGTTCGGCCTCGTGCACGTTCCCGTTCGCCTTTATGCCGCGACCGAGGACCACGACGTGCACTTCCGCCAGCTGCACGGCGCCTGCCACACGCCCATCCAGTACCGTCGTCACTGCCCCCACTGCGACGCCGAGGTCGGGCGCGAGGATATTGTGCGCGCCGTCGAGGTGGCGCCGGACGAGTTCGTCGAGGTGACGCCCGGCGACCTGGACGACCTGCCGCTGCCGACCCTCCATGCCATCGAGATCCTGGAGTTCGTGCCGCTTCAGGACGTGGACCCCATCTTCTTCGAGCGCGGCTACTACGTGGGCCCGGGCGACGGCGGGATGCGCGCGTTCGCCCTGCTGCGCGCCGTGCTGGCGGAGGCCGGCCGCGCGGCGCTCACCAAGGTCGCGCTCCGGGCCAAGGAGAGCCTGGCCCTGCTGCGCGTGGCCGGGCCGGCCCTCGCGCTGGAGACGATGTACTACCCCGACGAGGTGCGGCCCGTGGACGACGTGGAGGGGCTGCCGCCGCCCATGGCCGTGGATGGCCGCGAGATGGCCATCGCCCAGGAGCTGGTCGACCGGCTGAGCGGCCCGTTCGTGCCGGAGCGCTACCACGACAACTACCGCCTCGCCCTGCGCGACGTGCTGGACCGCAAGGCGGCCGGGCGCGCGGTGCTGCGGCCGGCGGCCGCGCCGGAGGCCCAGGGCTTCGACGACCTGCTGGCGGCGCTGCAGGCGTCCGTACGGGCGGCGGAGGCCCGAGCGGCAGGGGAGGTCGGCGCACCGGCGGCGCGTGAGCCCCTCGGCTACAACCGCGGCCCGGTGCCAGCCCCTCAGCCCGCGGGCCCTGCGGCGGATCCGCAGACCGGCCGCCAGCCCGCCCGCACCCCGCGGCGCGGGGCGGCGAGCCAGCGCGGCTTCGGCGGCGCCCCGGCTGACAGCCGCGGCGACCCGTCCGGCCAGCACCCGGATCCCGACCCCGCCCCCGAGCCTGGCGCCACCACCCGTTCCGGGGGACCCACGGCCCCGAAGCGGCGTGGGCGCCGATGAGGGGCACGCGGGGGGAGCGGGGCCTCACGATCACGCCGCGCGCGGCGCGGCAGGCGCTGCCGCACCCGGACAAGCCGCTGTGGCCGGAGCCGGCGGGCGCGTCCGGCACGCCCCTGACCAAACGCGACTTCGCCGCCTATCTCGTGGCGGTCGCCCCCGCCGTGCTGCCGCACCTGCGCAACCGCCCCCTGGTGCTGACACGCTACCCGCACGGCGCCGGCGGCCCCTGGTTCTACCAGAAGAACCTGCCCGAGGGCGCCCCGGCCTGGATCGAGACCTTCACCTACAGCGGAGCCGCCGGGCGGGCCATCCGCTACGTGCTGTGCCACGACGAGCGGACGCTGATCTGGCTGGCCGGCCAGGCCGCGATCGAGTTCCACCCCTGGCTCTCGACGACGGCGGCGCCTGAGCTGCCCGACCGCCTCGTGGTCGACCTCGATCCCATGCCGCCGGCCACATTTACGGACACCCGCCCCCTGGCCGCCGCCGTGCGTGAGATCCTCGACCGCGCCCGCCTGCGCAGCTATCCGAAGACCTCGGGCGCCACGGGCATCCACATCTTTGTCCCGATCGCCCCGCGCTACAGCTACCGCGCCGTCCAGAGCCTGGTCCGCGCCATCGGCGCCGCCCTGCACCGCGCCTGGCCCGAGCGCGTGACCCTGGAGCGGGCCGTGAGCCGCCGTGCCGGCCGCGTCTACGTCGACTACCTGCAGAACGCGCAAGGCAAGACCCTGGTCGCCCCGTATGCCCCGCGGCCGCTGCCGGGCGCCCCGGTCTCCACGCCGTTTGGGTGGGACGAGTTGTGCTCGGCCCGCCCCGGGGCCTGGACGCTGCGCACCGTGCCGGCGCGCGTTCGCGCGCGCGGCGATCCCTTTTCCGATGTCCTGGATGGCGACCAAGACCTGGAGCCCCTTGCGGAGCTCCTGGGGGTGCAGCGGTCGTGGCGTTGAGCTGTCTGCAGGAGCTCCGGCCGATCTGGCAAGCCCGCGGGGTCGAGCACCTGCCCTACCAGATCCAGGCGGCCGAGCGGATCGTCGATGAGATGGGCGGCCACGGCATCCTGGCCGACGAGGTCGGCCTCGGCAAGACCATCGAGGCGGGCCTGGTCATGCGCGAACTGATGAAGCGCGAGCGTTGCGAGCGCGTCCTCGTGCTCTGCCCGTCCGGGCTGATCTACCAGTGGCAGCGCGAGCTGCTGGAGAAGTTCGAGCTGCGCTTCGCGGCGTCCCCGCACCCGCTCGCCATGGGCCGCCTGCCCCTGATCGTCACCTCGCTGGATCAGGCCAAGCGGGATCCGGCCAAGGGCGAGCTGATGAAGCAGGCGTGGGACCTCGTGGTCGTCGATGAGGCCCACAAGCTGAAGAACCGGGCCACGCAGAACCACCGCCTGGTCGCCGGCCTGCCCCGGCGCCACCTGCTGCTGCTCTCGGCCACCCCCATGCAGAACGACCTCACCGAGCTGTACGGGCTGGTCAGCCTGGTCGACCCCCAGCTCTTCGGCAGCTTTCACGCCTTCTGGCGGCAGTTTCTGCTGGATCGGCGCACGCCCAAGGATCCCGCCGCCCTGCGCGCCGTGCTGGCCAGCGTCATGATCCGCCACCGCCGGCAGGACCTGCAGATGGCCTTTCCCCAGCGCCAGGTGGCCCTGCTGCCGGTCGCCCTCCGCGGCCAGGAGCAGGAGCTCTACCAGGCCGTGACCGAGGCCGTGCGCAACGAGTACCGCCGCCGGCTGGCGGGCGAGGCCTCCGTGCTGCCGCTGATCATGATGCAGCGTGAGGTGTGCTCGTCGGCGGCCGCCCTGCGCCAGACCCTCGACAACGTGGGCGCCAACTGGCTGGGCAGTGAGCTCGGGTCGCTGCGGCACCTGTGCGACGCCGTGACCGAGCAGGGCAAGGCCGTCATGCTGGAGGGCCTGTTGGAGCAGGTCCACGACCACGTGCTGGTCTACACGGAGTACCGCGCGACGCAGGACTACCTGCGGCGGCGGCTGCTGCGCCTGGGCGTCCCGGTCGTCCTCTACACGGGCGACCAGAGCGCCTTCGACCGCGACCGCGCCTGCCGCCGCTTCGCGCAGACGCGCGGCGCGGTCATGGTCAGCACGGAGGCCGGAGGTCAGGGACTGAACTTTCAGTTCTGCCACCATCTGGTGAACTACGACCTGCCGTGGAACCCCATGCGCGTCGAGCAGCGCATCGGCCGGATCCACCGTCTGGGGCAGCAGAGCGATGTGTTCATCTATAATCTCTACGCCCAGGGCACGATCGAGGAGCACATCCTGCGCCTGCTGGACGAGAAGATCCACCTCTTCCGCGAGGTGGTGGGGGAGTTGGACGTGATCCTGCGCCGCCTGGAGAAGGGCGGCCGCCGCAGCCTCGAGGCGCGGATCGCCGAGATCGTGTTCACGGCCGCCGACCCCGAGGAGGTCGCCTGGCGCTTCGACACCCTGGGCCGCCAGATCGCCCTGACGATGCGCCGGGCCCGCGAAGGCGAGCGCCTCGTGGCGCTGGATCCCGCGGTCGCCGCGGCTGCGCAGGATCCGGAGCCAAGGATGGCGGCAGGTCTGCAGGATCCGGAGCCAAGGATGGCGGCAGGTCTGCAGGATCCGGAGCCAAGGATGGCGGCAGGTCTGCAGGATGCAGTAGGGAAGCCGTAGGGCGGGCGCGAAATCTCCGGTCCCATGCCGGCCACCACTCTCGGCGAGGCGCTGCACCGCCACAACGTCCGGTACAACACGGCCAACCAGGTCCTGCAGACCATCGGCCTGAACATGGTCAGCCCGTTCCTGGGCATCCTGGCGCTGCAGTCGGGCGCCACCAGCTTGGAGATCGGCCTGCTGTCGTCGCTGCCGGCCGCCGCGGCCGTCCTGGCGACGCTGCCGGCCACGGGGCTCCTGCGCCGCATCCGGCCCATGCGGGCCGCGACCTGGCTGTTTTTGTCCACCCGCGCCTTCTACCTCGTCCTCGCCAGCATCCCGCTCTGGGCCGGGCCGGCCGCGCCCATTGCGATCGCGGTTGCGGTCGGGCTGATGAACCTGCCCGGCTCGGCGGCCCTGATCGCCTGGCAGGCCCTCGTCGCCCGAGTCTTCCCCTTCGGCCGCCGCGGGGCCGCCTTCGCCGCCAGCAACCGCTGGATGGCGGTCGCGGTCACCCTGACGACCGTCTTGGCCGGGTGGGGAATCGACCGTCTGGGAACGCCGCGCGGCTATGAGGTCGTCTTCGCCCTGGCGTTCATCGTGGGTCTCGGCGAGGTGTGGGCCCTGGGCCGGCTCATCCCGCCGCGACGCGCCATCGAGCGGCCTCCGACCGTGCCGCTCCGCAATGTGCTGGCCAGCCGGCCCTACCTTCGCTACAGCCTGCTGAGCATCGCGTGGTATTTCGCGTGGCAGACCCCGTGGCCGCTCTTCACCGAGTACCAGGTCAGCGTGCTCGGCGCCAACGCCGCGTGGCTCGGGATCCTCAGCCTCACGAGCAATGTGGCCAACTTCGTCGCCTACACGTACTGGGCCCGGCGCTCGGCGCGCCTCGGCAACGTCCCCACGCTCGGTATCGCCTGCGTGGGCATGGCGCTGGCCCCCCTGGCGATGATGCTCAGCCAACACCTCTGGGAGCTCGCCCTGTACAACCTGATCACCAACGTGCCCAACGCGGGCGTCGTGCTGCTGCTGTTCAACGGCCTGCTGGAGACCGTTCCGGAGGAGGGCAGGACCACGGCGCTGGCGCTTTACAGCACCCTGACCAGCGCCGCGGCCGCCGTGGCGCCGCTGATCGGGGTCGGGTTGCTGGCGGCCTTCGGATACACCCTCTCCTTTGGCATCGACGCGCTCTGCCGCATCGGCGTCGGCTACGCCTTCGTCCGCCTCAGCCGGCCCGTGGCCAGGGCCCGCCCCGTCTCCGCATAGTCGCCGTCCGTCCGCGGATCCATCTCGCCAGCCCGGGAACCCGCCGCGCGGCTTGGCTTCGCGCAGCGGCCCCGCGCCCGTTCTGCCGGGACGGCCCGCGGCGTATGCCTGCCGCGCACGGACTCAAGGGCCCGCCCTGGCCGCCCGATGCATGAAGCGGGGAGGCTGCCGCCCTGCGCCCGGTTCCAGTGAGTCAGGCCCTCGGCTACCAACTCGCCCGCGCCGTCCGAGACCACCGCGGGCGC
>JAJYVM010000106.1 GCA_021792015.1 Bacillota bacterium
GACTTCCTCGCCAAGGTGCGCGAGCGCGCCATCGGCGATGAGGTCAGGCGCAGCCTGACGCCCGGCCAGCAGGTCGTCAAGATCGTGCACGACGAGCTGACGGCCCTCATGGGCGGCGGCCAGGATGGCCAGGGCGCACGCCTGGCGCAGGCGCCGCAGCCGCCGACCGTCATCCTGCTCTGCGGCCTGAACGGCGCGGGCAAGACGACGACGGCCGCCAAGCTGGGCCTTTGGCTGCAGCGCCAGGGCAGAAAGCCCCTGCTGGTCGCGGCCGACCTGCAGCGCCCGGCCGCCGTCGACCAGCTGAAGACCCTCGGCCGCCAGGCCGGCATCCCGGTCCTCGGGCCGGAGCCGGGCGACATCCCGCCCGCCGTGGCGGCCCGCGCCCTCGCTGAGGCCGACCGCACCGCCGCGACCCACGTGCTCGTCGACACGGCAGGGCGCCTGCACATCGACGAGGACCTGATGGCCGAGATCCGGGAGGTCAAGGCCCGCTGCCGCCCGCACGAGGTGCTGCTGGTGGTCGACGCCATGACCGGCCAGGACGCCGTCAACGTGGCGACCGGCTTCGCGGACGGGCTCGGCATCGACGGCATCGTGCTGACCAAGCTGGACGGCGACGCCCGCGGCGGCGCCGCGCTCTCGGCCCGCGCCGTCACCGGCAAGCCCATCAAGTTCGTGACCACGAGCGAGCGCCTGGACGGCCTGGAGCCCTTCCACCCCGAGCGCATCGCCTCGCGCATCCTCGGCATGGGCGACGTGCTCTCGCTGATCGAGCGGGCCAGCGCCGAGGTCGACGCCACGGCGGCGCGGCAGATGCAGGAGCGCCTGAAAAAGCAGACCTTCGGCCTGGACGACTTCCTGCAGCAGATGCAGCAGGTGCGCCGCATGGGCCCGCTCGACCAGATCCTCGGGATGCTGCCCGGCGGCGGCGCCATGAAGGCCCTCAAGGGGGCCCAGGTGGACGAGCGCGAGCTGGGGCACGTGGAGGCCATCATCCACTCCATGACGCCCGAGGAGCGCCGCCGGCCCGAGATCATCGACGCGAGCCGCAAGCGCCGCATCGCCGCGGGCTCCGGCACCCGGGTCCAGGACGTGAACCGCCTGCTCCGCCAGTTCGAGGAGATCCGAAAGCTGCTGAAGGGCCTGACCCAGGGGCGCGGCCGCATCCCGGCCATGCCGGGCCTGCCGCCCCAGGCGCCCTTCGGCCGGAGGAGATGACCGAAGCGATGGTCCGCATCCGCCTGCGCCGCATGGGCGCCAAGAAGCACCCGTTCTACCGCCTGGTGGTCGCCGACAGCGTGTCGCCGCGGGATGGCCGCTTCATCGAGGAGATCGGCTACTACAACCCGACGGCGAAGCCGCCGGTGATCCACCTGCAGGAGGAGCGGGCCCTGCACTGGCTGCGCCAGGGCGCCCAGCCCTCGGACACGGCGAGAGCCCTGCTGTCGCGCGCCGGGCTGATCGTCGCCGCCAGGGCGCGCCCGGAGGCCTGAGGCAATGGTCCGCGATCTGGTCGAGTTCCTGGCCAAGAGCGTCGTCGACCAGCCGGAGGCCGTCCAGGTCACCCAGGTGGACGATCACGGCCTGCTGCGCATCGAGCTGCGGGTCGCCGCCGAGGACATGGGCAAGGTCATCGGCCGCCAGGGGCGCATGATCGGCGCCATCCGCCAGCTGGCGCGAGCGGCGGCCGTGCGGAGCGGAGCCGGCCGGGTGCTCGTGGAGCTGGCCGAGTGAGGGATGGGGCCTTGGAGGGGCATGTGCCGCCACGACGTGGCGGCAGAAATCCGCCCCCCGATCCCATCACGGTTGCCCGCATCGTCGCCGCGCACGGGATCCGCGGGGAGGTGTCCGCCTACCCGGAGACCGATTTCCCCGAGCGGTTGCGAGCCGGGCGCGAGGTCTACGTGGCGGGCGTGGCGGCGGCCCGCTGGAGCCGGATCGCCGCCGTCCGCACCGGCAAGCCGCCCAAGCTGCTGCTGCGCCTTGACGGCGTGGACGACCGCGACGCGGCCGAGGCGCTGCGCGGGGCCGAGCTGCAGGTGGCCGCGGCCGACCTGCCGCCCCTGCCCGAGGGCCGCTACTACCTTCACCAGATCGTCGGGCTGCGAGTGCTGACCGAGGACGGGCGCGAGCTGGGCAAGGTCGACGACGTGCTGCAGAACGCGGCCAACGACGTGTATGTGGTGGGTCAGTACCTGATCCCCGCCCTGCGCGAGGTGGTGCGCGAGGTGGACCTGGCCGGCGGGCGCATGGTGGTGCGGCCGCTGCCTGGGCTGCTGGATCCGTCATGAAGATCGATGTGGTCACCATCTTCCCCGGCATGTTCACGGGGGCGTTCGCCGAGGGCATGGTGGCCCGCGCCCGCGAAGCGGGCCTCTGCGGGCTCGCTGTCCACGACCTGCGCCAGTGGGCGGAGGGCCGCCATCAGGTCACCGACGACTACGCCTTCGGTGGCGGCCCGGGCATGGTCATGAAGCCGGAGCCGTTCTTTCGGGCCGTCGGCGAGCTGAAGGTGCCGGGCGGTCGCGTGATCCTCATGTCGCCGCAGGGTCGGCCCTTCCGCCAGGCCCTGGCGGCGGAGCTGGCGGCGGCGCCGCAGCTGGTGCTGCTCTGCGGCCGCTACGAGGGCGTGGACGAGCGGGTCCGCCTCGGCCTCTGCGACGATGAGATCTCCATCGGCGACTACGTCCTGACGGGCGGCGAGCTGCCGGCCATGGTGGTGATCGACGCCGTGGTGCGCCTTTTGCCGGGGGTCCTCGCCGAGGGCTCCGCGGAGGGCGACTCGTTCGCCACCGGCCTGCTCGAGGGGCCGCAGTACACGCGGCCGCGGGAGTTCGCCGGCATGGCGGTGCCCGAGGTGCTCATCTCGGGCGACCACGGGGCCGTGGCCCGCTGGCGGCGGCGCGAGGCGCTGCGCCGCACCCTGGCCATGCGGCCGGAACTGCTGGCGAGCGCGCCGCTCACGGCCGAGGACCGCAAGATCCTCGCCGAGCTCGGGCAGGAGCCTGTGATATAATCGGCACCGATTGTGCCGGAAGCAGTGGAGGGGCCAAGAACACATGGACAGCATCCGCCTGATCGAGCGCGAGCAGATGAAGAAGGACGTGCCGCCCTTCGGGCCCGGGGACAAGGTCCGCGTGCACACCCTGGTCAGCGAGGGCGGCCGCGAGCGCATCCAGGTCTTCGAGGGCGACGTGATCGGCCGCAGCGGCGGCGGCAGCACCGAGACATTCACGGTGCGGCGGCAGTCGTACGGCGTCGGTGTCGAGCGCACCTTCCCCATCCACTCGCCGCGCATCGAGCGCATCGAGGTCACCCGGCGCGGCCAGGTCCGGCGCGCCAAGCTCTTTTACCTGCGGCAGCTCTCAGGCAAGGCGGCTCGCATCCGCGAGCGCCGGCGGGGTGAGTAGCGCGGCCGCGGGCGGGCGGGGCCACAGGGGGCGCGGTCGTTGAAGCGGATCTCCCTGCGGGGCCCCGTCTGGGAAACGGTGGAGACCGTCGTCATCGCGCTGGCGCTGGCCCTGCTCATCCGGGCCTTCGTGGTCGAGTCGTTCGTCGTGCAGGGCGAGTCGATGGAGCCGACCCTCCAGAACGGCGAGCACCTGCTGGTCAACAAGGCGATCTACGACTTCGAGACGCCCAAGCCCGGCCAGATCATCGTCTTCCACCCGCCCCTGCCCACCAAGCGCGACTTCATCAAGCGCGTCATCGCCCTCGGCGGCCAGCGGTTCGCCATGGTCAACGGCATCGTCTACATCAACGGCGTGGCGCAGCCGGAGAATTTCCTGCCGCTTTCCTACCGGGGCGTCGCCAACTTCCCGCCCACCCTGGTGCCGCAGGGCGACGTCTGGGTGCTGGGCGATAACCGCAACAACAGCGAGGACAGCCGCTACTTCGGCCCGGTGCCCCTGAAGAGCATTCGCGGCCAGGCCATCATCATCTGGTGGCCGCCGCGGTACATCGGCGCCGTGCACTGACCCGTGGCCACCCTCGCCGACGTGCTGGCCACGGCGCAATTGGCGAGCCGGCCCGCCCGCCCCCCGACCATGCCGCTGCTGAAGGCCAGGTTCGCCAGCGGGCTATAATCGGTCCGTGGGGGGACGCCCTTGGCCGCCGATGTCGCCACACGGCGCATGACGCTCAACGAGTACTTCGCCCTGCCCTGCGACGGAACCCTCATCGAATGGGTGGCCGGCGAGGCGGTGTTTCACCTGAGCGCGTCGGCGCTGCACCAGCAGGTCGTGCAGTTCATGTACATGCTGCTCCAGCTCTTCACGAACCTCCGCCGGACCGGCCGCGTGTTCCTGGCCCCCTACGCCATGATGCCCACGCCCCAGGGGCCCGTGCGCGAGCCGGACATCATGGTCATTACCCCCGAGCACCTGGACCGCGTTCAGGACCGCTGGCTCACCGGCGCGCCCGACCTGGCCGTCGAGGTCCTCTCCGACGACAGCCTGGCGCGCGACCGCAGCGAGAAGTTCGATGAGTACGAGGCGGCCGGCGTGCGGGAGTACTGGGTCGTGGATCCGCGGCCGGGCCGCGAGCGCGCCGACTTCTGGGTTCTGGATCGCGGCCGGTACCGTGCGATTGCCTTCGGGGACGACGGCACCTATCGGTGCAGTGTTCTGCCCGGGTTCTGGCTGAAGACGGCATGGCTCGTGCCGGGGGCCATGCCGGATCCGCTCAGGGCGCTGGGCGAGATGGTCGGTCCCGAAGCCCTGATTGCGGCGCTCCGCCCGCAGCAGGACTGACCGTGGCCAAGGGCGTGCTGGCCGGCCACATGGCGGCGGGCGAGGGGGCCCTCCGCCGCCACCTGCGCGACGTCGACATCCTCTGGGAGATCTGCGACGCGCGCTGCCCGCGCACCTCGCGCAACCCGCGCCTGCGGCGGCTGGCGGGGACCAAGGCACGCCTTTTGCTGCTGGGCAAGGCCGACCTGGCCCCGGAGCGGGAGGTGGCGGCCTGGGTCGCGGCCCTGGGGGCGGCGGGCGAGCGTGCGCTCGCCTTTGACGCGACGAGCGGACGTGGCATGCAGCGCCTGTGGGCCATGAGCGCCGAGGCGGCGGGCCGCCCGGCGGGGCCGCTCAAGGCCATGGTGGTCGGCATCCCCAACGTCGGGAAGAGCACCCTGCTGAACCGAGTTGGCGGCCGCCACCGACTGGCGACAGGCGCGCGGCCGGGCGTCACCCGCGGGCCGCAGTGGATCGAGACCCCGGCCGGGCGGCTGCTGGATTTGCCAGGGATCCTGGCGCCCCGGATCGCGGGGGCGGAGGAGGCCTGGCGGCTGCTGGCCATCGGCGCCGTCGACGAGGGCGCCCTGGACCCGCAGATCGGGGCGGCGGCGCTGCTGGCCTGGATCGCGGCGGCGGCGCCGCGCCGGCTGGAGGAGCGGTACGGGCTGGGCAGCGAGGCCGGGGGCGGGGACCTGCTGCTGGAGGCCGTGGCGGCCGCGCGTGGCATGCGGGCCGCCGGGGGCGTCCTCGATCTCGAGCGGGCAGCCGCGACGGTGCTGGCCGATTTCCGCCGCGGCAACCTCGGCGCGATCGCCCTGGAGTACCCCAGCACCAGGTGAGGGCGCCGAGCCCTGACACCCGCCCAACCCCAGCAGGGGCTGCTTGCGGGCGGGAGCCGGCGCGGCGCAGGCAGCGCCGGCACCGAAAGAGCTGCCCTCAGGCCGGGGTCTGCGGGCCGTCGACGGGTCCGCGGAGGCGGCGCAGCCTTTCCACCACGTCCGCGAGTTCCTGCTCGATGTCGCGCTGGCGGTGCTCCAGCCAGGCGATCTCGTCGTTGAGCCCGCTCGCGCGCGGGCAGGCCGTGCGCTCCATCAGGCGCACCCGGCCGCGCGGGTCATGGCGGCCGCAGCCGTGATGGTGGCCATGTCCAAAAGGTGGCAATCCCTTCACCCCCTCTCGTCGTCCGCCGGCGCGTAGCGGGAAAAGAAGCGGTCCAGGGAGGCGCGCACCTCGCGCAGGGTGTCCGCGGCCTGCTGCAGGTACCGCTCGCCCGCGGCCGTGAGGGTGTACACGCGGCGGCCGGGGCCTTCGCCGCCGACCTCCCAGCGCGAGTCGACCAGACCGGCCACCTCCATGCGGCGCAGGGCGCGGTAGAGGTTGCCGAAGTCCACGTCCGCGATGAGGCCGCTTCCCTCCAGCTCGTCGCGCAGGGCGTAGCCGTGGCGCTCGCCGGCACGAAGCAGCAGCAGCACGGCGGGCACCGTGAAGCCGGCGAACGGCGAGCCCCAGCCGTGGCGGAAGCCGTGCGGGCCACCGCGGGGTCCGGCGGGGCCGTGGCGCCAGCCGGGCTCCCGCTCCTGGCCAGAACCGCCCCGGTGTCGCCGGCCGTCGCCCTCGGGGGCGCCGGTCGGGGGAGGGGTTTCGCGTGCAGGCACGGCGCTCAGTCCCTTCTTGCCTACATATATCATGAACATATAGTCGAGAACAAGGGTCGCGGCTGGCCGCACCCGTCGACGGCGGACGGGTTCAACCGCAGCCCCGCCTCCTCAGGCCCTCCATCGGGGGGCGCAGTCTTCACGTGGCATGCGTGGGCCACAGACAGCCCACGCGCATCGCGCCCCGGACCGGAAGCCCTAAGTTCCGCCCGGGCGCCGCTGAAGCCGGTTGCCGACCAGGTTGAGGGCAACCACCGTGATGACGATGGCGCAGCCCGGGGCGACGGTCAGCATTGGCGCCGTCAGGAGGTAGTCGCGCCCTGAGCTGATCATGGCGCCCCAAGACGGCTGCGGCGGCTGCGCGCCCAGACCCAGGAAGTCCAGCGCCGCCTCCAGGATGACGGCCCGCCCCACGGCGACGGTCGCGAACACCCCCAGGGTCGGCGCTGCGTTCGGCACAATATGGCGGAAGACGACGCCCAGACGGGTCGCGCCCAGGGCATAAGCGGCGTCCACGAACTCCCGCGGCTTGAGCTCAAGCGCAGAGGCGCGCGCCACGCGCGCTGCGGACGGCATGAGCCACACGCCGATCGCGAAGGCGGCATGCCAGGACCCAGGACCCAGGGCTGTGACGACCGCGATGGCCAGCAGCAGGTAGGGGAAGGCCAGCACGATGTCCAGCGCCCGCATGAGGACGGCATCGGTCCATCCGCCCGCCATGGCCGCCAACAAGCCGATGGCGGCCCCCACGATGAGCGCAATGGCAACCGCTGTCGCCGCCACCTCCAGCGTGAGCCTGCCGCCGTACACGACGCGCGCCCAGAGATCGCGCCCGTATTGGTCGGTCCCCAGCAGATGCGTCGCGCTCGGTCCCTGCAGCGCAGCGCCCAGGTGCTGGGTGACTGGGCCGTGGCGCACTTTCTTCCCGCCAAGACTATGAGCGAGCATGCATTTCGGCGTCCGCAACCGCGGGCGACGATGATCCGCCCCGCCGCGCGCGGGAAGGTGCCGGCCCCACGGTCCGCGACACCGCCACGTTCCTGCGCCTGTGGCGAGGACCTGGCCGGCCACTTTCACCATGCGGCCACGGCAAACGGCTGCGGCCGTTCCCGCTCCTGCTGGCGGCTGCCTGGCTTGTCAACCGAGAGCGGGCGCCAGCGGACATTTTGGGTGCGCGCTTCGGGCGGTGAGTGGGGGATGGCGGGGTGGCGCCGTCGAATCCGGAATGGCAGGAGGGACCATCAGCGAACGTCGTGATCGTCGGCGCCGGCATGGTCGGCGCCAGCGCGGCCCTGCGGCTGGCCCAGCGGGGCGTGGCGGTGACCGTATGCGAGCAGGGGGATCCCGGCTCCGGCACCTCGGGGACCAGCTTCGCGTGGACCAACGCGGCCGGCAAGCGGCCGCGGGCCTACTTCGAGCTCAATCTGGCGGGGATGGCAGCCTACCGCCGGCTGCAGGCGGAGGCCGGCGGCGTGTTGCCGGGCTTTCATCCAACGGGCCACCTGGAGTGGGGGGCCGATGCGGACGGCTGGGAGGCCATCGAGACCAAGGTGACCGAGGCGTGCGGCTGGGGGTACGCGGCGGTCCGGCTGCCCACCGCGCGGGTCCTGCGCGAGCTGGAGCCGGACCTGGCCGTGGATCCGCGGCGCGTGCCGGAGATGGTCTTCTACCCGGACGAGGGGCACGTCGACCCGCCGGTGCTCATCGGGTGGCTGCTGCGCCGTGCGGCGGCCCTGGGGGCGAAGGTGTGGGGCGGGGCGCGCGTGGTCGGGCTGGATGCGGCCGCGGGCCGGGTCTGCGGCGTGCGGCTGGCTTCCGGCGAGCACCTGGCCGCCGATGCCGTGATGTGCTGCTGCGGGCGCTGGACGGCCGAGGTGGCCGCGCTGGCCGGCGCGCGCATCCCGCTGGTGGCGCCCGAGCCGGCGGCGAGCGAGGCCGTCGGCCTGCTGCTGCTGACATCGCCCCTGGCGGCGGCCGTGGGACGGGTGCTGTCAACGCCGGAGCTGAACCTCCGGCCGGCGGGCGCGGGGCGGCTGCTGCTGCACAGCCGCGAGCTGGACCGGCAGGTCGCCTGGGATGCGCCCATGGAACCGCTGCCGCCGCAGGCGGCCGAGGCGCTGTCGCGGCTGCGGCGGCTGGTGCGGCACACGGCGGCGGCGCGGATCGAGGGGGCGCGGATCGGCATCCGGCCGCTGCCCGCGGACGGGCACACCGTCGCCGGCTGGGCGGGGGAGCTGGGCGGGTTCTACGCCGTCGTCAGCCACAGCGCCGTGACCATGGGCCCGCTGCTGGGCGATCTGGTGGCGGCGGAGGTGGCCGGGGGCGAGGCCTCGCCGCTCTTAGCCGATTTCCGGCCGGGCCGGTTCGCCGTGAGGGGCTGATCCGCGGGCGCCGGCCCCGCCGCGCAGGGCAGGCGGTGCGCGCCCGCCCGGCGAATGCGGCTTCCAGCGGGGAGGGAACGGCCGACGGCACGCCGGGGGAAGATGAGGGAAGAGGCCGACGCGGCGGCCGAGTTCGCGGGGCGCTTCCTCTTCGAGCGGCGGCTGTGGGCGGCGGGGAGCCGGCGCGTCGCGGGCGTCGACGAGGTGGGCCGCGGCCCGCTGGCCGGTCCCGTGGTGGCGGCGGCCGTCGTGCTGCCGCGGGACGCCTGGCTGCCGGGGCTGGACGACAGCAAGCGCCTCACCGCCGCGCGGCGGCAGGGGCTGGTGGCGGCCATCAAGGCGCAGGCGGCGGCCTGGTGCGTGGCCGAGGTGGACGTCGAGGCCATCGACCGGCTGAACATCGCCCAGGCCAGCTTTGAGGCCATGCGGCAGGCGCTGGCGGGGCTTGGCGTGGGCGTGGACCACGTGCTGGTGGACGGCTTCCGCATCCCGGGCTACGGCGGTGACCAGACGGCCATCGTGGGGGGAGACCACCTGAGCAACAGCATTGCGGCCGCGTCCGTGCTGGCCAAGGTGCACCGCGACGCGCGCATGGCGGCGTGGGACGCGGTGTGGCCGGGCTACGGGTTCGCGCGCCACAAGGGCTACGGCACGGCCGAGCACGTGGCCGCGCTGCAGCGCCTGGGCCCCTGTCCCCTGCACCGGCGCAGCTTCAGCTGGGGTCAGGATGACGCGAGCGAAGCGAAGCTGGGCCGAAGCCGCGCCGGGATGGGTCGGGAGGACGCGAACCGGAGCCGCGAGAGCGGCGGAGGCGAAGCTGGGTCGCGAGGCGCCCGGACGGAGCAAGCCGAGCGACAAGCGGCGAGTTCCCGGCCTGCGCAGCTTCATCTGGCCGCCGGCGCGCTCGAAATCGCGGCCGAAGCTGCCGCAGCCACAGCAGCAGCAGCAGCCGCCGCCGCCGCCGATGTCGCGGTTGCGGTCGCCGCTGCCGCCACCGCCGATGCCGCGGTTGCGGCCGCCGCAGCCAATGCCGAAGCAGCCGCTGCCGCCACCGCCGATGCCGCGGTTGCGGTCGCCGCAGCCGATGCCGAAGCCGCGGTCGCCGCCGCGGCCGCCACGGACGCCAGCACCGCCGCCGGGGCTGCCGCCGCGGCCGCCGGGACCGCCGCCACCGGGGCTGCGGCTGTCGCCGAAGCCGTGGGGAGCCTCAAGTGAGCGGCACCGGCGACAGCAATCCCGCCGCCGGACCCGTCCCGATTCCTGCCTCGCTCCCCGCCCGCCTCCCGTCCGGGGCCAGCCAGCCTGCCGCGCCTGTTGCGCCCGCCGCGCCGGCCGCCGGCCTGGCACCCCCCGCCAGTCCCAGCCCCGGTGCCACCGCCACCGCCACCCTGCAGGGCCCGTCCGCCACCCTCAAGGCTGTGGCGTTCGTGGCCGGCACGTGCGTGATGGCGCTGGAGATGGCCTCCTCGCGCCTGCTGGCGCCGGCCTTCGGCACCTCGATCCTGGTCTGGGCGAACCTCATCGGCGTGATCCTGTTCGCCATGGCCGTCGGCTACAACGTCGGCGGGCGCCTCGCCGACCGCCACCCCGCCCTGCGCGGCCTCTACCTCTCCCTCGGCGCCGCCGGGGTGCTGGTCGGGCTGCTGCCCCTGGCCGGCCGCGCGGCCCTGGACGCCCTCGCGGCCGGCATCACCAGCACCCCGCTCACGGTGATCTTCGCCTCGTTT
>JAJYVM010000107.1 GCA_021792015.1 Bacillota bacterium
TGGCGGGTGGCCGCCCAGGTGTCCTCCACGGTAGTTACTCGTATCTACTTCAGGATGATGATGGCCAGGTGGAGATCGCCCACTCGATCTCGGCCGGGCTCGACTACCCGGGCGTCGGTCCCGAGCACGCGGCGCTCAAGGACGCCGGCCGCGCCGAGTACATCTCGGCCACGGATGAGGAGGCCCTGGCCGCCATGCGCGTCCTCGCGGAGACGGAGGGCATCATCCCGGCCCTGGAGTCCGCCCACGCCGTGGCGGCCCTGGACGAGGTGGCCGCGGACCGCGGCCCCGGCGCGCTGATCGTGGTCTGCATCTCGGGCCGCGGCGACAAGGACATGGAGACGGTGGCGGCGCACGCGGCGCAGCCGGTGCCGGTATGAACACGCTGGAGGCCCGGCTGCGGGCGCTGCGGGAGCGGGGCGGCAAGGCCTTTGCGCCCTATCTGATGCTCGGCGACCCGGACCTCGATGCCTCGGTCGCGCTGGCGCGCGACCTGGCCGCTTCCGGGGCGGACGCGATCGAGCTTGGCGTCCCCTTCTCCGACCCCCTGGCCGACGGGCCTGTGATCCAGGCGGCGGGCCACCGCTCCCTGACGGGCGGCTTCCGGGTCGAGCAGGCCTTCGCGGCCGTGCGGCGCCTGCGCGCGGAGACCGACGTCCCGCTCTTGCTGATGGTCTACCACAACACCGTGCTGCAGCGGCGCCGCTTCGTGGAGGAGGCGGCCGCCGCCGGGGCGGCGGGCCTTTTGGTGCCCGACCAGCCGCGCGAGGAGTCGGGCGAGCTGGCCGCGCGCTGCCGGCAGGCCGGTATGGACCTGATCCCCTTCGTGGCGCCGACCTCCACCGACGCGCGGATCGCGGCGGCGGCGGCCGAGGGCGGGGGCTTCGTCTACGGGATCTCGCTGACGGGGGTGACGGGCGCGCGGGCGGCCCTCTCGGCGCGGGTGCCGGACCTGGTCCGCCGGGTCCGCGCCGCCACCGACCTGCCCCTGCTGATCGGCTTCGGCATCTCCGGTCCCCAGCAGGCGGCGGCCGCCGCGGCCCAGTGCGACGGGGTCATCGTAGGGAGCGCGGTCGTCGCGGCGAACCACGAGGGTGGGCGGAGGCGGGCGATCGAGCTGGCGGCGTCCATCCGGGCCGCGCTGCCGCGGGGCACGGCACCAGCTGGGTGACCGGCCGCCGGGCCCGGGAACCGGGTTGGCGGGCGACACGACGTGGCGCCCGTCGCGACCGACTCGTGTTCGATTGACGCAGGGACGAGAGGCTGCTAAACTACCCTACAAGCACGCGCCCAAACCCGTGAGGGGGAGGAGTAGCGTGGCGGAGGTCTCAGCGAGCCGGCGGCTGGTGCGAGCCGGCGACCGACGCCGCGTGAAATACACCCCCGAGGTCCAAATGAAAGCCCGCATGCGGCTATTGCGGGGGAGTAAGGCGGACGGACGCCCACCGTTACCTGGGCGGGAGCATGTTGGTGCTCCGCTGAGCTGGCCCATATGGGGCCATGTAGGGTGGTACCGCGGATTAAGCCTCCGTCCCTCGCCGGGATGGGGGCTTTTGCTTTGGGCGCGACGCAGCGCGTGGCAGCACAGGGGGAAGACGTCTTGATCGTCGTCATGCGGAGCGGGGTGGATCGCGACGAGGTGCGGGCGGTGGTGGCGCGGCTGGAGGCGCTCGGCTTTGCCGCGCACCTCTCCGAGGGCAAGGAGCGGACGGTGATCGGCGCGATCGGCGACCGGAGCGTGCTGGAGGCCGCCAGCCTGGAGGCCATGCCGGGGGTCGAGCGCCTGGTGCCGATCCGCCAGCCCTTCAAGCTGGCCAGCCGCGAGTTCCAGAAGGAGTCCACCGTGGTCAACGTCGGGGGCGTGCCGGTCGGCGGAGACCGCCTCGTCGTCATCGCCGGGCCCTGCGCGGTCGAGTCGCGCGAGCAGGTGATGGCCACGGCGGCGGCGGTCAAGGCCGCCGGGGCCCACATGCTGCGGGGCGGCGCCTTCAAGCCGCGCTCCTCGCCATACACCTTCCAGGGCATGGAGGAGGAGGGGCTGCGCATCCTCGCCGACGCGCGGCAGCGGTACGGGATGCCCATCGTCACCGAGGTGATGAGCCCGGACGCCGTCGAGCTGGTGGCGGAGTACGCCGACTGCCTGCAGATCGGGACGCGCAACATGCAGAACTTCCAGCTGCTGCGCGAGGCGGGCAGGTCGCGGCGGCCGGTGCTCCTGAAGCGCGGCATGGCGGCCACCATCCAGGAGTGGCTCATGGCGGCCGAATACGTGCTGTCAGAGGGCAACCGCCAGGTCATCCTCTGCGAGCGCGGCATCCGCACCTTCGAGACGGCGACGCGCTTCACCCTCGACCTGAACGCCGTGCCGGTCGCGAAGGAGCTCTCGCACCTGCCGGTGATCGTCGACCCGTCGCACGGCACGGGCCGTGCGGCGCTGGTGACCCCCCTGGCACGGGCGGCGATCGCGGCGGGCGCCGACGGGGTCATCCTCGAGGTGCACCCCAACCCGGCCGAGGCCCTGTCCGACGGGCCGCAGTCGGTGACGCCGGCGGAGTTCGAGCGGATGATGCAGGATCTGCGGCGCGTGGGCGAGGCGGTGGGGCGGGGACTGCAATCGCCGGCGCCAGCCCCGGTGCGCGTGCGCGTCGAGGCCGACTGACGGCCGCCCGCGCCATCGGAGCGGTTGCCGACATGCGCATGGCCATCGTGGGGGTCGGGCTGATCGGGGGCTCGCTCGGGCTCGCCATGCGAGCCCGTTGCACCGGTTCCCGGGTGGTGGGGATCGGGCGCCAGCGGGGTGGGCTGGATGCCGCGCTCCGGCTGGGGGCCATCGACGAGGCGGCCACCGACCTCGCGGCGGGCGTCCGCGGCGCCGACCTGGTGGTGTTGGCGGCTCCCGTGCGGACCTGCATCGCCCTGCTGCCGTCCGTGGCCGCGGCGGTGGGGCCGCGGACCGCGATCACGGACGTGGCCTCCACCAAGGCGGCCGTGGTGGCGGCGGCGCCGCCGGGCGCGGCGTTCGTGGGCGGCCACCCCATGGCCGGCTCGGAGCGGACGGGGGTCGAGGCCGCCACGGCCGACCTCTTCGCGGGGGCGACCTGGGTGCTCACGCCCGCCGCCGCCACCCCCGCGTGGGCCGTGGAGCGGGTGGCCGCCTGTGCCGCCGTCGTCGGGGCACACCCCGTGGTCATGGACGCCGCGACGCACGACCGCCACGTCGCCGCCGTCAGCCACCTGCCGCAGGCCGTCGCCGTGGCGCTGGCGGCGGCTGTGCCGGAGGCGGCGCTGCCGCTTGCGGCGCGCGGCTTCCGCGACATGACGCGCCTGGCGGGGAGCTCGGCGGCCGTGTGGAACGACGTCTTCGCCACCAACCGCGACAATGTCGTGGCGATGCTCACGACCATGGCGGGCGCCCTCGGGGAGCTGCGGGCGGCCGTTGCCGCCGGCGACGAGGCGGCGGTGGCGCGGCTGTTCGCGCGGGCGGCGGCGCACCGGGTCGAGCCCCGGCGCGATGGGGTCGGCGGGCCGGGCGGTGGGCGACAGCAGGGCGATGGGCAGGGCGATGGGCAGGGCGAATGAGACGCGAGGCGGCCTGGCGACCGGCCGGCCGGCCGGGTGGGCTGATTGCCGACTGATCAGAGGCCCGGCGCTCGACCCATTGGCGGCTGGGTGGCCCGTGAGATGGTGGAAGGCAGGCGGAACGGATGGCGGAGCTGCGTGTGCGCCCGAGCGAGGGCTGGCAGGGGACGCTGCGCGTACCCGGCGACAAGTCCATCTCCCACCGCGCCCTGATCCTGGGGGCGCTGGCCCACGGCACGACCCGGGTGCGCAACTGGCTGCCGGCCGGCGACTGCTGGAGCACCCGGCGCTGCCTGCTGGCCCTCGGCGCGGCCATCGCCGAGGAGCCGGACGGCGCGGTCGTGGTGACGGGCGGCGGTCCGCAGGCCCTGCGCGAGCCCGAGGGCATCCTCGACTGCGGCAACGCGGGCACGGCCATGCGCCTGCTGCTGGGGGTGGCGGCTGGGCTGCCGCACTTCACCGTGCTGGACGGGGACGCCTCGCTGCGGCGGCGGCCCATGCGGCGGGTGACGGAGCCGCTGGCGCGCATGGGGGCACGGGTGGACGGTCGCCAGGGCGGAGCCACCGCGCCCCTGGCCGTCCGCGGCGGCGGGCTGCGGGCCATTCGCTGGCAGCCCGAGGTCGCCAGCGCCCAGGTGAAGTCGTCCATCCTGCTGGCCGGGCTTTTGGCCGACGGGGAGACGGTGGTGGAGGAGCCCGCGGCGACGCGCGATCACACGGAGCGCATGCTGCGCGGATTCGGCGCCCGGCTCGACGTGGCGGGCACGCGCATCGCCCTGACCGGCGGCCAGCGGCTGACGGGGCGCCAGGTCGACGTGCCGGGCGACCTCTCGGCGGCGGCCTTCTTCCTGGCGGCGGCGGCCATCCTGCCGGGCAGCCGCGTCACCGTCCAGGCGGTGGGCATCAACCCCGGCCGTACCGGCTTCCTGGACGTGCTGGCGGAGATGGGGGCCGAGGTGGCTCTCACCGAGCAGCGCGACGTGACGGGAGAGCCCGTGGCCGACGTGACGGTCGCCGCCCCGGCCGGCGGCCGGCTGCGGGGGGTGCGGGTGGCCGGCGAGCTGGTGCCGCGCCTTGTGGACGAGGTGCCGATCCTGGCCGTCGTGGCCGCCTGCGCGCAGGGGGACACGGTCATCGCCGACGCGGCCGATCTGCGCACCAAGGAGAGCGATCGCCTGCACGAGACGGCCGTCCACCTCGCACGCATGGGCGCCGCGATCGAGGAGCGGCGGGACGGTCTCCAGATCCGTGGCGGCGCGCGCCTGGTCGGTGCCGAGGTCGACAGCGCCGGCGACCACCGCATGGCCATGGCCCTCGCGATCGCCGGGCTGGCGGCGCGCGGCGAGACGGTGATCGGTGGCGCCGAGAGCGTCGGAATCAGCTTCCCCGAATTCCCCAGGGCCCTGGCCGCGTTCGCGGGCGGCGACCGCTCGGGGGCGCACGCGAGCTGAGCCGCGGGTCCAGCGGGTGCAGGCTCCGCCCCGCCACCTTCTGGCAGGTATGCACGCGGCGGTGTCAGCGCCATGCTACCCAGCAAGGAGGTGACGAGTTTGGCGAGAGGATCCCAGAGCAACCGCGCGCTGGTGCGCGAGGCGGCCGCTGCCCTCGATCAGTTCAAGTACGAGGTGGCGGCGGAGATCGGCGTCAACCCGCCGCCGGACGGGTATTGGGGCGACCTGCCGTCGCGGCAGTGCGGCGCCGTCGGTGGGCACATGGTCCGCCGGATGATCGAGATGGCCGAGCAGAACCTTGCCGGCCGCCCCGGGGCACGCATCCGGCCGTAGGGCGAGGGCACCCGCAGCGATTTCGAGCGCGGGGGATCCCGGCCGCATGGCCGCGATCCCCCGCCCGTCTTCGGGGGCGAGCCTCCGCCTCCGGTCCACGTCTGCCCGCACCCGCCCGGCGAGCCCTCCCCGGGTCCACATGGACCACTCCTTCCGGTCCATTCGGCCGTGGCCGATCGGCCCCCCGGTGCGTTAGGGTCACAGGGCGACGGGGGGCCATCAGGCAGACGTGATCCGCGTGCAGCCCGCGTATGACCCCGAAGACCCGTTCGCGCGCCTGTTCCGCAAGGCCGTCGGCAGCCAGTGGTCGGCGGATGATGTGGACTGGGAGGCGCCGCTCGGCCTCCCGCAGCGCCAGGCGGTGGCCCTCACCCGCGTGCTCTCGCCCGTCTACCTGGGCGAGCAGTCGGCGATGTACGGGGCAAGCGCCGTGATCCCCCAGCTCGCGGCGGCGGGCCAGACCTCCGCCCAGCTCTATCTGGCGACCTTCCTGCTGGACGAGGCCCGGCACTTCGAGGTCCTGACGCAGCTCTACCAGCGGCTCGGCCACCACCCGGTGGCCCTGCGCGAGGTGCCGGAGATGCTGCGCTATCACCACCGCCTGCGCCAGGGCGACCGCATCGACTGGATCTGGGGCATCCTGATCTCCGACCTGTTCGCCCGCCAGTTCTACCAGGCCTTCGCCAAGGTCCAGCCAGCCGCGCTCTTCGGGCGCATGTCGGCGCGCGTGCTCCTCGACGAGTCGCGCCACCAGGCCTTCTCGCACACCTACCTCAAGCGCGCGGTGCCCACACTGCCCCCCGAGCGGCGGCAGGCGCTACGCGGCATGGCGTCCGAGCTCCTGCAGACCATGGGGGCCATCCACCGCCGCCTGCGCGACGATACCGAGGCGCTCGGCTTCGACGGCGATGTCTTCCTCGGCGAGCTGTCGGCCCAGATCGAAGCCCACGCGCGGAGCATCGGGCTCACCGGCTCCGGCGGCGGAGACGGCGGCGGTGACGGTGGAGATCCCGGCACGGGCGCCGACCGCGCGCACGCGGACTGGGCCCGCCTGATCGCCGGCAAGCGTGCGATCTCCCGGAGGAGCGGCGGCGTTGCCTGGCCGACGGGGTCGATGGCCGCGTCCGCCTCCACGCCGGCGCGCCGCTTCCCCTTCGACCTGCACGGCCTGGCCGCCAGCTGCCAGCAGTGCGCCGTGGCCCTGCTCTGCCGGGCGCGCGTGACGCAGTCGGCCGCACGCGCCTGAGAGGGGGCGCTTCGCCCTGGGGTGAAGCGCGAGATCGATGTGGCGGCTCGCAATTGGCGGCCCTCGCCCCTGGCGGGTCCGCTCTTCCTCGTGACGACGGTCAACGCGCAGGGTTGGACGAACGTGGCGCCCAAGAGCCTGGTCAGCTTCATCACGGTCTCGCCACCGCGCATCGTGGTGGGGTGCAACCGCGGCCACCACACGGCTCAGAACCTGCTTGCCAGCGGGGAGTGTGTGCTGAACCTACCCAATGACGGCCTCGCGTCCCGCGTCTGGGCGGCCGCCGAGCCGCGGGAGCCGGCGCCGGACGAGGTGGAGGCCCGCGGCTTCACGCCGATCCCCGCGCTGCGGGTCAGGCCGCCGCGCCTTGCCGAATGCGCCGCCCACATCGAGTGCCGGCTCGAAGGCGTCCAGTGGTACGGCGATGAGTGCGCCCTCATCCTGGGCGTCGTCGCGGCTTCAGCCGACGCGGCGGCCTGCGACGCCGAGGATCCCTATGCGGTCCTGCGCCCCATCTTCTTTCTGGCGCCGGGCATATTCGGCACGATCCGCGAGGGCCGGCCCGTCGCGCAGCGGGCCTGAGGCTGCGTCGCCGCGCCCGCTCATTCCTCGACCGAGAGCATGTCGCGGAGGCCCTCGCCCAGGAAGTTGAAGGCCAGCACCGTCAGCAGGATCAGCACGCCCGGGTAGAAGGCGAGCAGCGGCCGCTGCCAGATGTAGTTCTGGGCGTCCGTCAGCATGTTGCCCCACGTCGGCGTCGGCGGCTGCACGCCGAGACCGAGGTAGCTGAGGGCGGACTCCGCGAGGATGGCGCCGCCGGTGCCAAGGCTGGCCGCGACGATGACCTGAGGCCCGGCCTGCGGCAGGAGGTGATGGAGCATCATGCGCCGCGGCGACGCGCCCATGGCCCGGGCCGCCTCCACGAAGTCCATCGACTTCACGCGCAGGACCTCACCCCGGACGAGCCGCGCCACGCCCATCCATGAGGTGAGGCCGATCGCCAGGATCACGTTCTGCAGTGTGGACCCGAAGAACGCCATGACGACCAGCAGCAGAAAGAACGTCGGGATGGTGAGCATGGCGTCGGTGATGCGCATCAGCACGATGTCGGTCCACCCGCCGAAGTAGCCCGTGCTGAGGCCGACCGCCACGCCCACCACGATCGAGACGATGACCGCCGCAAGTCCCACCGCCAGGGAGACCCGGCCCCCGTACAGCAGCTGGCTGAGCACGTCGTACCCCGAGCCGTCGGTGCCCAGCAGGTGCTGGGGGCTCGGCGGCGCCATCATGTGCGCGAGGTCCATGTGCGTCGGTGAGTAGGGCGCCAGGTGCGGCGCCAGGATTGCGGCCGCGTACGCGATCACAAGGTAGATCAGCGCGGCGATCGACAGCGGGTTGCGGCGCAGCCGCGCCATGGCCCGGCGCAGGCCCCGCGGCGGCTCGCGCTGGGCCCCGGCCGTCTCGGCCGCCACGGCGGCGTTGGGCTCGGGCCGGATCGGTGTTGGGGCCTGTCCGGCGGCAAAGTGGGCGATATGGCGGTTCATTTGAGATCAATCCTCGGGTCGATCAGGACGTAGCTGAGATCCGTCACCAGGTTGATCAGAATGACGGCCGCGGCTACGACGATCGTGATCCCCATGATCAGGGGGTAGTCGTGGGCGTAGGCGGCCTGAACGGCCAGCTGGCCCATGCCCGGCCAGGCGAAGACCTGCTCCGTGATGGCCGCGCCGCCGATCAGGAGCGGCAGGGCCAGGCCGACCATGGTCACGAGCGGGATCATGCTGTTGCGCAGCGCGTGGCGGTACAGCACCACCCGGGCGGACAGTCCCTTGCTGCGGGCCGTGCGGATGTATGGCTGCGACAGCACGTCGATCATGCTGGTCCGCACGTAGCGCGAGAACCCGGCCATGAAAGCCGTGGCCAGCACAAAGGCGGGCAGGATGAGGTGGCGCAGGATGTCGGCGGCCGTGACCACGCTCACCCCCTCGGTGAACATCCCCGCTGCCGGAAGCACCTTCCACTCGATGCCGAACACGATGATGAGCATGAGCCCCAGCCAGAACACCGGCACCGACACCCCGATGAAGCTCAGGGCCGACGTGACGTTATCCACCAGCGAGCGCGGCTTGATGGCCGTCAGCACGCCGACAGGAATCGCCACCACGAGCGAGAGCACCAGCGCGGAGGCGCCGAGCAGCAGCGTGGCCGGCAGCCGCGCGGCGATCATCTGGGTGACGGGCAGATCGGAGGTGTAGGCAACGCCCAGGTTGCCGTGGGCGAGCTGCACGAGCCAGTCCCAGAACTGGATGTAGAGCGGAGCCGTGAGGCCGAGCGCCTTCTCGATCTGGAGGATCTGTTGCTCCGTCAGCTTCTGGTCGCTCATCAGGATCCCGGGGCCACCCGGCGCCGCATGGATCAACACGAACGTGATCAGCGCGACGATGAAGAGCAGGATGACCGACTGGACCAGCCGACTGAGGATGTACCGGCTCAAGGGGCCGCACCCTCCCCTGGGGGATCCGCGGGACGGACGCCCCGCCGGGCGGTCGCCCGCCCGGCGGGGTCCCGAGTCACCGCAGGCCGCCGCCGTTGGCGGCCCGCCGCGGCCGCTCCGGCTACGCCAGCGTCCACTTGTACGTGTAGTAGAGCGCGTCGCGGATGCCGATCGGGCCGAAGCCCTTGACGCGCGAGCTGAAGCCGCGAATCTCCTGCGGGAAGAGCATGAAGATGTCCGGCTGCATCTGCTTCAGGCGCGCCTGGAGCTGGTTGTAGATGGGCGCGCGCGCGGCCGGCGTGGACTGGGCGACGCCCTCGGCGAAGAGCTTGTTTGTCTCCGGGTCGTCGAAGTTCGGGTGCTGCGGGCTCGTGCCGTCGTAGTGGCTGTCGTAGCCGCCGCGAACGGCGTTGGGGTCGTTGGGCGTGATCCACCAGTTGACCGCCACGTCGTAGTTGAGCGCGCTGGTCATGCTGTACCAGTTGTTGAACTCCTCGAAGTCCATCTGCGGCTTCATGCCGAGCTGCTGCCACGACTGCTGCGCGATCAGCCCGAACTGCTTGCGCGTGGGGTTGCCGATGTCGACAAGGATCTTGAAGTCGTACGGCTGGCCGCTCCGTGAGGTGAGGACGCCATTCTTGATGGTGCAGCCCGCCTGCTGCAGCAGCGCCTTCGCCTGGTTCAAGGCGTACGGCCACGGTTGCAGGCTCTTGTCGAACGCCCAGGCCATCGTCGGGTCGATGGGGCTGGCGATCAGCTGGCCGTGGTTCAGGTACACGTCCTTCAACATGCTCTGCCGGTTCAGGGCCATCGCCATCGCCTGGCGCACCCGGTAGTCCTTGAAGAGCGGGCGCTGGTCGTTGACGCCCATGTAGTAGTAGTTCGTCTGGTTCGCGTATGACATCTGGACGTTGCTGCCCTGGATCGAGGCGATCTGCGAGGGCTCGACCATGACGAAGTCCAGCTCGCCAGCCTTGAGCTTGGCGATCTGCGTGTCGACGTCGGCGATGATTTCGTAGATCACCTGCGGGATTTTGGGCGCGCCGTCCCAATACTTGTCGAAGGCGGTCAGGGTGAAGGGCCGCTCCGTC
>JAJYVM010000108.1 GCA_021792015.1 Bacillota bacterium
GACTGAGCGCCTCGCGTTCTGGGGGCCCCGCGACCGCTGGAGCCACGCCGAGCTCGACCGGCGCGCCGCCGAGCTGGCCGCGCGCCTGGCGGGCGACACCTCCCCCGTGCTGCTCTGGGGCCACAAGCAGCCGGAGCTGGTGGCCGCCATGCTGGCCGCCCACCGGGCCGGCCGCCCCTACGTGCCCGTGGACAGCGCCGTGCCCGCCGAGCGGCTCATGCGCATCGCCGCCATCGCGCGTCCGGGGGACGTGATCGCCGCCGAGCCCCTGCCGGTGCCGCGCGAGCTGCTCGTGGCGGATGCCGCGCCCGCGGCCCCCGGCCTCGCCTACATCCTGTTCACGTCCGGCACCACGGGCGACCCCAAGGGCGTGCAGATCCCGCACGCGGCCCTGGACCACTTCGCCGGGTGGCTGCGCGACAGCCAGGGCTTGCTCCCGGGGGAGGAGGTCTTCCTGAACCAGGCCCCCTTCCACTTCGACCTCTCGGTGATGGACCTGTACGGCGCCCTGCGCACGGGCGGCACGATCTTCGCCGTGGAGCGCGACGAGGTGGCCGACCCGCGCCGCCTGTTCGCCCGCCTTTCGGGCGCGCCCGTGACGGTCTGGGTCTCGACGCCGTCGTTTGCCCGCTTGGCCCTGGCGGAACCGGGCTTCGGGGCCGCGATGCTCCCGCGGCTCAGGCGCTTTCTGTTCTGCGGCGAGCCGCTGCGCGCCGATCTCGCGCGCGCGCTGATCGCGCGCTTCCCCGGCTGCGAGGTGTGGAACACGTATGGGCCGACGGAGACGACGGTCGCCGTCACCCTGGTCCGCATCACGGCCGACATGGCGGACCCCCTACCCGTGGGGCGGCCGGCTCCCGGCATGGAGGTGTGGGTGGGCGAGGATGGCGAGCTGACCATCGCCGGGCCCCAGGTGGGCCTGGGCTACCTCGGCGCCGCGACGGGCGGCTACTGCCGCCTGCCCGACGGCCGCCCCGCCTACCGCACGGGCGACCTCGGCCACGTGGGGGAGGACGGGCTGCTTTACTGCGACGGGCGCCTGGACCGGCAGATCAAGCTCAACGGCTACCGGCTGGAGCTGGAGGAGATTGAAGCCAGCCTGCGCGCCCTGCCCGGCGTGGCCGATGCCGGCGTCGTCGCGGCGATGCGCGGCGGGCGGCCGGACCACCTCGTGGCCTTCGTGGTCACGTCGGTGCCGCCTCAGGAGCTGCGCGCCGCCCTGGCCCGCAAGCTGCCTGCGTACGCGCTCCCGCGACACTACCGCGCCGTGGAGCGCCTTCCCCTCACCGTGAACGGCAAGCTGGACCGCCGCGCCCTGGAGGACGTGGTGGCGCGGTGACCCCCTACGCCAGCTTCCCGTACTTTCTGTTCCTGCTCTACCCGGCCGCGGTGCTGATGGTCCTCGGCTTCACGGGCCGCCTGCGCACCGGCGCCGTGCTCGCCCTCAGCGCCGCCGTGCTCGGCATCCAGTTCTGGAACCCCACGGGGGACACGGCCGCCGGCCTCCGCCAGCTCGAATACCTCGCGGCCTATGTGCTCTGGAGCCTTGCCCTGATCTACTGGCTGCAGCGCCGCCCCGCCGACCGCCGCGCCTACTACGCGGCCATCGGCCTGGCGCTGCTGCCGCTGGCCGTCGTCAAGGTGCTGGAGTCGCACACACCGGCCGCGGGCCTGCCGGCCGGGCTCGTCGACACCGTGGGCTTTCTCGGCATCAGCTACATGACGTTCCGCGTGATCGACGTGCTGATCCTCGTCCACGACCAGGTCCTGGAGGGCACGCCGCGCCTCGGCGAGCTCTTGGCCTACCTGCTCTTCTTCCCGACCATCAGCGCCGGGCCCATCGACCGCTACCGGCGCTTTGTCGCCGATCTGCGCGCGGGGCCGGGGAACTACGCCGCCCACGTCGAGAAGGCCATCCACCGCACGGCACAGGGGTTCCTCTACAAGTATGTGTTCGCGTACCTGATCTACCAGTACGCCCTGGCGCCCGTGGCCGCCTCCCACACCCTGGGGGGCGATGTGATCTACATGTACGCCTACAGCCTCTACCTGTTCTTCGACTTCGCCGGCTACACCGCGTTCGCCATCGGTGCCGGCCACCTGCTGGGCATCGACGTGCCGGAGAACTTCGCGGCGCCCTTTCTCAGCCCCACCTTCCGCGCGATGTGGAACCGCTGGAACATGACCCTGTCGTTCTGGTTCCGCGACCACATCTACATGCGCTTCGTGCTGGGCGCGACCAAGCGCCGCTGGTTTCGCGGCAACCGCCACACCGCCAGCTACCTGGGCTTTCTCATCACGATGACGCTGATGGGGTTCTGGCACGGCTTCGCCTGGAACTACATCGTCTACGGGCTCTTCCAGGGCGGCATGCTGGTGGGCTACGACTTCCTCGGCCGCTGGAACCGGCGTACCCAGCGGCTGCGGCTGCCGGCCGGGTTCGCGAAGGCGGCCAGCATCCTGATCACGGCCAACCTGTTCTGCTTCAGCCTGCTGATCTTCTCCGGGCACCTCTTCACGTAAAAGAGCGCTGCGACAGGGGCTGCCCCGGTAGCCAGGCCGCTCCGGCAAGCACTGCTGGCACCTTTGCGTGCCGGTCCGGCCGAAACGGTTCCAGGCGGCCCAGGCGGGGGGCGGCGAATGGTGCGGCTGGTGGCCGTCATCGTTTGTCCGCCCTGGGTGCGCGCGTGCGCGCTGAACGCGGCCGCCCCGGTTTGGCCCGACCAGTCACATGAGGTGGATCGCCGTCGTCGTGAACGTCCCAGGGGCGCGCCTGACGCATGCCGCACCGCGCCAACTCGGCGATCGTCCGCTCCCTCCGTGCCCGTTGCCGGAAGGCCATCCGCCCCTCGGCCGCCATCACCCAGGTCCGGCAACCCGCCCCCGTTCACCTTCCGCCCATCCCGGCGTCAACACCGAGACAGCCGAGGCCATCTCCTGGCGGAGGTCAACCACTTGTGGAGTGGGGGTGCGGTTCAGCACCCGGTTGCAATGGCAGTCTTGGGGCTGGCTCGAGAATCCGGCGGGCGCGTGGATCAACCAGGGCACCTGTTGACACCGCGGCCCGCAGCAGCGGTGCTGACCACGCGGTGCCCGCAACTGCGTGTTCCGCGCCGCTCGCACAGGGCCCGGCGACCGTGGGCGCTGCCCATGGGCCGCGCCCGCGGACCCTACTGGTACAGCACCACGCTCGGCGTCGGGCTCAGCTTCAGCACCTGCGCCGGTGTGAACAGCGGCTTGTCCTGGGTGTAGAAGAGCTTGATGCCGCCGAAGCGGAACGGCAGGTTCTCGTCGCGCACGTAGCGGTTGTAGTGCACGGTCTTGATGGCCTGGCCGCCGAAGCCGTCCATGTCGAGGACCAGGGCCACGCCCGGCTCGGGCCGGATCTTCGCCCACCCCGGCAGCATGATGTGCGTGAACTCGTGCACGATCAGCACCTTCTGCGGCAGGTGATACTTGGCCACCATCTGCGACAGGTAGGTCATGGCCCAGTTCACGTCCGCGGAGCTCATGTGGCCGATGTACACGCCGGGAAGTTCGTTGCTCGGCAGGTCGAACTCGGGGTCGAGGGCGAGATTGACGAAGGGCAGCTTGAGGTAGGGCGCCAGCGCCTTCACCTCGGCCGGCACGGTGCTGTGGCCGACCTGCACGTCCAGGAACAGCGGCATGTGGTTCTGCTCGGCGATGGCGATCTCCTGATCGACCAGGTTGGGCGGCATGCGCAGGCGGTAGGTGTTGTCCGGCTGCGGGCTGCCCTGGGCCACGGTGGCGATGTAGTCAAGGCCCGGCTGCACGGTCGCCTTGGTCAGCGAGGCGTAGGCGGCGGCCTGCTGGCGCAGCCGCGCCAGCATCTGCGCGGTCGTGCCCTGGCCGAGGGCGCCCATCACCGGGTTCAGCGGGTTGCCGTAGTAGAGGATGAACAGGTGGCCCGGCAGCCAGGTGGACGGCACCCAGCTGTACCGGTTGGTGTACGCGCTCGCGGCGGCGACGGCGGCCGCGTGGCCGCTGGAGAGCCCGGCCGCGGCGGCCTCGGCCCCGGGCGGCGGCACGGGGACGGCGGGCCCGTAGGGCTTCACGGCGGACGCCGATCCGCCCGCAGCCGGCGCCAGGGTGGCCACGGCCCGACCCTGGGGGGGCGCGCCGGTGGCGGCGGCCGGGCGCGGGCTGGCGCTGCCTGGGAGCAGGGCCGACGCGAACGCCGTGACGAGGACCATGGCCAGAAGCAGCAGGCGCGCCGGGTGCACGAGCACACGGCGCGTCAACTTCGGAACCCCACGTGCGGTGGCCGCTTGCATATACCTAAGGACTATGCGGCCGGCGTGTCGAGACCTGCCGGCCGAGGTAACAAATTCGCGCCGCCGGGGCACATTGGCAGCCACCGCCCGTCATCCTCCCGTCATCCCCCTCTTCGTCGGCGGAGGCGCCGGCTGTGATCCCTTGACATGCCGGACCCCGGCCGTATAGGCTGGCAGGCGGAAGGCAGCCTTTAAGCGCGCCCTGCGAGGCGGGCAAGGAGCCGCATATGCGTGCATGCGCAGGCGCTTCTTGCTGGCCGCGGGCCGGTCCGGAGCGCCGCTTCTGTGTGCGCGGACGGCTCCCGCCTGGGAAGCGGCGCGGCCCCGCAAGGCTGGGCTTCACGGCGGGCCACCCGGCCGCCGGCTCCGCGCCCGGTGACCGCCCCGCCGCCGTCCGGGCCGCGTGCTTGGGGCGGCCCGCGCGCGACGGGCGCACGCCCGTCGCGGACGAAAGGTGCGTGTGCGCGATGCCGCTCATCGAGAAGACGCGCATCATGGACGCGGACACGCTGAGCCGCACGCTCCGCCGCATGGCGCACGAGATCGTCGAGCGCAACGGCGGCACGGACGGGCTGTGGCTCGTGGGGATCCGCCGCCGCGGGGTGCCGCTGGCCCAGCGCCTCGCCGGCTTCATCGCCGAGTTCGAGGGCGTGCGGCTGCCGATCGGCACCCTCGACATCACGCTCTACCGCGACGACCTCACGCTCAAGGCCGACCACCCGCAGGTCCAGAAGACCGAGATCCCCGGCGACCTCACGGGCAAGCGCATCGTGCTCGTCGACGACGTGCTGTACACGGGGCGCACGTCGCGGGCGGCGCTCGACGCACTCATGGACCTGGGGCGCCCCGCCATCATCCAGCTCGCCGTGCTGGTCGACCGCGGCCATCGCGAGCTGCCGATCCGCGCCGACTACGTGGGTAAGAACGTGCCCACCAGCAAGCGCGAGGTCATCGAGGTGCGCCTGCGGGAGATCGACGGACAGGACGAGGTCATGATCATGGAGAACGGCGGCGAGAACGGCGGCGAGGAGGCGGGGGAGCGTTGAGCACCCCGCGGCCGCGCACCCGCCGCGTCTCCGCCATTTCCGTTTCCGGCGCCAGCCACCCCCGCATGGGGGTGTTTTTCTGATGCGCCACCTCCTCGAGCTGGAGAGCGTGCCGGCGGCGGAGCTGGCCAACATGCTGGACACCGCCGAGTCCATGGCGGAGATCCTGCGCCGCCCCATCAAGCGGGTGCCGACGCTGCGCGGCAAGACGCTGCTGCTGCTGTTCTTCGAGGCCAGCACGCGCACCCGGCACAGCTTCGAGCTGGCCTGCAAGGTGCTGGGCGCCGACTCGCTGGCCCTGTCGGCCGCGACCTCCAGCACGACCAAGGGCGAGAGCCTGCTGGATACCGGCCGGACGGCCGAGGCGCTGGGCGTCGACGGGGTGGTGGTCCGCCACAGCAGCAGCGGGGCGCCGCAACTGCTGGCCCGCCACCTGCGGCTCAGCGTGATCAACGCCGGGGACGGCACCCACGAGCACCCGACGCAGGGCCTGCTCGACCTCTTCAGCGTGCGCGCGCGCAAGGGCCGCATCGCCGGGCTGCGGGTCTGCATCGTCGGCGACGTGCTGCACAGCCGCGTGGCGCGGTCCGCGGTGCACGGCTTCACGCGGCTGGGCGCGGACGTCGTGCTGAGCGGGCCGCCGGCCCTGCTGCCGCCGCGTGGCGACGGCTGGCCCGTGGAGCTGGAGCCCGACCTCGACCGCGCGCTGGACGGGGCGGACGTCGTCATGGTGCTGCGCATCCAGAAGGAGCGCCAGGAGGGCGGGATGTTCCCCAGCATCGCCGAGTACCGGGCGCGCTGGGGGATCGACGCGGCGCGCCTGGCCCGCGCCAAGCCCGATGCCGTGCTCATGCACCCCGGCCCCGTCAATGAGGGCGTGGAACTGGCGCCCGAGCTGATGACGGCGCCGCCGAGCCTGATCGCGGCCCAGGTGGCCGCCGGGGTGGCGGTGCGCATGGCCGTGCTCTACCTGCTGCTCGGGGGGGTGGGCGGATGACGGCGAGTCCGGATCCCGCCCGCGCAAGCGCGCTGCCGGCGGTGCCGTCGCTGTCGGCGGCGTCAAAGGTGGTGCTTGCGGCCGCTGGCTTCCCCGGCCGCGCGCCCGAGGACATCTACGTGGCGGACGGCCGCGTCGTGGGCCGGTCGCCCGCCGGCGAGGTCCCGTCCGGCTGGGAGGTCGTGGACTGCCAGGGGCTGTGGGTGCTGCCGGGCCTCTGCGACCTCTGGGCGCACCTGCCGACCCGGCAGGAGGCCTGGCGCGAGGATCCCGAGACCCTGTCGGCGGCCGCGCGCGCGGGCGGCTTCACGACGGTGTGCACCGTGACGGGGGAGCACAGGGCCGAGGCTTTGGCCGGGCGCGACGCGCCCGTCCGCCTGGTTCCGGTTGCGGCGGGCACGCACGCAGGCCGTCTCGCGGAGCTGGATGCCCTGCGGCGGGCCGGTGCCGTGGCCTTCGCGGTCGACGCCGACCCCGGCCTCATGCGCAGGCTGCTGGAGTATGCGGAACTGCCGCTGGCGGTTCACGCGGAGGAGCCGGCGCTCGCCCGCGGCGGCGTCGCCCATGAGAGCGCGCTCTCGGCCCTGCTCGGCCTGCCCGGCATCCCGGCGGAGGCCGAGACGGTGGCCGTGGCCCGCGACCTGCTGCTGGCCAGGGCGTACGGCGGTCGGCTCCACTTCGCCCACCTGTCCACGGCGGGCGCGACGCAGATGGTGCGGCGCGCCAAAGCCGCCGGACTGCCGGTGACGGCCGCCGTGCCCATCCACAACCTGGTGCTGACCGAGGATGCCATTCGGACCTATGACACCTCGGCGCGCCTTTCCCCACCGCTGCGGAGCGAAGACGACCGCCAGGCGCTGATTCAGGGTGTCATCGACGGCACCATCGACGCCATCGTGAGCAACCACCGCCTCTGCCCGCCCGAGGACAAGGAGGTTCCCTTCGCGGAGGCAGCGGCTGGAGCCGCTGCCCTGCACCTGGTCCTGCCCGCCGCGGTCTCGGTGCTACCCGCGGAGGTGGCCGTGGCGGCACTCACCACCCGCGCCGCGCGCTGCTTCGGACTGGAGCTGCGCGGCCTGACCCTATTCGACCCGGGGGCCGAACGGGAGCAGGCGGAGGGCGCCTTAGGCGCCCTCCGCCTGCAGGGCCGTGTGTTGCATAAACATGCACTGGACAGTATAATCACAACGGCCGGGGGGTCGTGAGGTGCGGGCAAAGCTGGTTCTGGAAGACGGGCGGGTGTTCGAGGGCGAGGCGTTCGGCGCCGAGCTCTCCGCTCCGATCTGCGGCGAGGTCGTGTTCAACACCGGCATGACGGGCTACCAGGAGGTCCTGACCGACCCCTCGTACGCCGGCCAGATGGTGGTCATGACCTACCCGCTGATCGGCAACTACGGCATCCGCGCGGCGGACGCCGAGTCCGGCCGGCCGCACGTGCGCGCCTTCATCGTGTCCGACCCGTGCGACACGCCGAGCCACTGGGCCTCCGAGGGCGGCCTCGCCGCCTACCTGGCCGAGAACGGGATCGTGGCCCTGGCCGGGGTCGACACCCGCGCCCTGACCAAGCACCTGCGCACCAAGGGCACGCTGCGGGGGGCCATCGGTCTGGCAGACTGGGACGATCAGGCCCTGGCCGACGCGGCCGAGGTCTGGCAGCCGGGCAATCTCGTGGCGGAGGTTACGACCCCGCACGCATACGCGGTGGAGGGCCCCGGGCCCCATGTGGTCGTGATGGACTTCGGCGCGAAGCGGAACATCATCCGCTCGCTGACCGCTCTCGGCTGCAGGGTGACGGTCGTGCCCGCCGACACGGGCGCCGACGCCATTCTGGCGTCAGCGCCGGCTGGAATCGTGCTCAGCAACGGCCCCGGCGATCCTGAGCTGCTCACCGACGTGCGGGCCAACGTGCGCACGCTTCTGGAGTCTGGCGTCCCGATCTTCGGCATCTGCCTCGGCCACCAGCTGATGGCGCTGGCGCTCGGTGGCCGCACGTCGAAGATGAAGTTCGGGCACCATGGCGTGAACCATCCCGTCCAGGAGCTGAAGACGGGCCGCGCCTACGTCACGACCCAGAACCACGAATATGCGGTCACGGATCTCGACCCGGCCGTGGCCGAGGTCACGCACAGAAATCTCAACGACGGAACGGTCGAGGGGATGCGCGTGCGCGCACACCCTGCCTTCTCCGTCCAGTTCCACCCCGAGGCCTGTCCCGGGCCCGGCGACACGGCCGACCTCTTCCGCGAGTTCGTCGCACAACTTCCAGTGGCCGCCCGCTAGGGGTCTGGATGACGGGAGCGAAGGGTCCGGATGACGCGAGCCGGAACCGCGTCAGCGGCGAAGGCGAAGCTGGGTCGCGAGGCGCCAGGATGGGGTAAGCCGAGCGACCGAAGCGGCCGTAGCGACCTGGGCCGAGCCGCGCCCGGATGGGGGAAGCGGCGAGGCTCTTTCTATGAAGGCGGGGATTCTTTCAGCATGCCCGTGCGCAGCGACCTGAAGACCGTGATGGTGATCGGCTCCGGGCCGGTGGTGATCGGCCAGGCGGCCGAGTTCGACTACGCCGGCACCCAGGCGTGCGTGGCCCTCCGCGAGGAGGGGCTGCGCGTGGTCCTCATCAACAGCAACCCGGCCACGATCATGACCGACGGCGAGATGGCGGACCGCGTCTACCTGGAGCCGCTCACCGTCGAGAGCGCCGAGGCCGTCATCGCCCACGAGCGGCCGCAGGGCCTGGTGGCCACCCTGGGGGGCCAGGTCGGCCTCAACCTGGCCGTGGCCCTGGCCGATGCCGGCGTCCTGGAGCGGTACGGCGTCGAGGTGCTCGGCACCCAGCTCGCGGGCATCCGCAAGGCCGAGGACCGCGAGCTCTTCAAGGCGACCATGCAGCAGATCGGCGAGCCCGTGCCCGAGAGCCGCATCGTGCACACCCTGGCCGAGGCGGAGGCCTTCGCCGGCGAGATCGGGCTGCCGCTGATCATCCGCCCCGCCTACACCCTGGGCGGCTCGGGCGGCGGCATCGCGAACACCCCCGAGGAGCTGCGCGAGATCGTGCGGCGCGGCATCCGCATGAGCCCGATCGGCCAGGTGCTGGTGGAGCGCAGCCTTTACGGCTGGAAGGAGATCGAGTACGAGATCATGCGGGATGCGGGCGACCGCTGCATCTCCGTATGCAACATGGAGAACCTCGACCCGGTCGGCGTCCACACCGGGGACTCGATCGTCGTGGCCCCGAGCCAGACCCTGAACGACCGCGACTACCAGCGCCTGCGGGCGGCGGCCTTCCACATCGTGCGGGCCATCGGCGTGCAGGGCGGCTGCAACGTGCAGCTGGCCCTGGATCCCGCCTCCGACCGCTACTTCGTGATCGAGGTCAACCCGCGCGTCAGCCGCAGCAGCGCCCTGGCCAGCAAGGCCACCGGCTACCCCATCGCCAAGGTGGCGGCCAAGATCGCCGTCGGCCTCGGTCTCGACGAGATCAGGAACCCCGTCACGGGCACCACCACGGCCTTTTTTGAGCCCACGCTCGACTACTGCGTGATGAAAATCCCGCGCTGGCCGTTCGACAAGTTCGCCTCGGCCGACCGGCGCCTCGGCACGCAGATGAAGGCCACGGGCGAGGTCATGGCCATCGACCGCACCTTCGAGGGCGCGCTGCAGAAGGCCGTGCGCTCGCTGGACATCGGCCTGGACGGATTGGCGGCGCCGGAGGCGCTGCCCGACCCTGAGCTCGACCACGCGGTCGCGCACGCGGACGATCGCCGCCTGCTGTTCCTGGCGGAGGCCCTGCGCCGCGGCCGCACGCTGGACGGGCTCGCGGCCGCCACCGGCATCGACCCGT
>JAJYVM010000109.1 GCA_021792015.1 Bacillota bacterium
CGGGTCGATCCAGAGCGAGGTGCCGGTGAAGCCCGTATGGCCAAATGCCCCCTCGGTCATCAGGTCGCCGGCCGAGTTGCCGCGGCCGCGCGCCTGCCACCCAAGCGTGCGATCGTCGTTCAGGGACGCGGTCGCGTTTTCGGCCATCACGGCCACGGTGCGGGGCGACAGCACCCCGTCGCCCCCCTCCAGCAGCGCGCGGCCCAGGCGGGCCACGTCCGCCGCCGTGGCGAACAGGCCGGCGTGCCCGGCCACCCCGCCGAGGGCGCGGGCGTTCTCGTCGTGCACGCGGCCCCACACCCACCCGCCGACCTCGTCGGACCACTCGGTGGGCGCGATCCGCGGCAGCCACGCGGCGGGCGGGAGCCAGCAGGTCTCCGCCATCCCGAGCGGCGCAAACACCTCGCGGCGTGCCAGCTCCGGCAGCGGCACGCCCGCCACGGCCGCGAGCAGGGCGCCCAGCACGATGAACCCCATGTCGCTGTAGACAACGGTCTGCCCGGGCGGCCGCAGGGCCGGCTCGCGCAGGGCCGCCGCCAACCGCTCGGCCGGGTCCCTGCCTGCCGCCCGCAGGTCGCGCGAGGCCGGAAGGCCGGAGGAGTGGGTCAGCAGGTGGCGCACGCGGACGCCCGCGCCGGCGAACCCGGGCAGCAGCGCGCGCACGTCGTCGTCCAGCCGCAGCCGGCCGCGCTCGATGGATGTCCAGCACGCCATGGCCGTCCCCAGGACCTTGGTCAGCGACGCCAGGTCGAACATTGTATCCGGCGTCATCGGCCGCGGCTCCGGGTGAACCGCGGCCCGCCCGGTGGCCACCGGCCCGACGTCGGGCAGCCCGCGCCGGCCGACGACCGCCACCGCCCCCGGGATCTCGCCGCGCCGGACGGCCTCGTCCAGGAGGTCCCACGCCCGCTGCAGACGCGCGCCGTCAAAGCCGTTCAAAGGGCCGCCCGCACCCGCCCGGCGCCCGCCGCCAGCCGCTCGCGCGCCTCAGGGGCACCTGTGCCGGCCAGGCCCATGACGATCGCGGTCTTCACCTCGCCCCCGGCCATCGCCAGCAGCTCGGAGGCCCGGTCAGGCGCGCAGCCAACGGCGAGCGCCACCATATTCGCCGCGCGCGCGCGCAGCTTCTCGTTGCTGGCGCGCATGTCGACCATGAGGTTGGTGTACACCCGGCCCGTCAGGATCATGGCCGTCGTCGAAATCATGTTGAGGACCAGCTTGGTCGCCGTGCCGGCCTTGAGGCGGGTGCTGCCGAGCACGGCCTCCGGACCGGTGTCCGCCACGACGGCGATGTCCACCGCCGCGGCCAGGGGCGCGCCCGGATTGCACAGGACTCCGACGGTCGCGGCGCCTGCGCGCCGCGCCTCACCTGCCGCACCCAGCACGTAGGGTGTCCGGCCGCTGGCGGCGATCGCCACGCAGGCGTCGCCCGGGCTGACGCCGGCCAGGCGCATGTCGGCCGCACCCTGGGCGGCGTCGTCCTCCGCGCCCTCGGCCGCGCGGAGGAGGGCCGCCGGGCCACCGGCGATGATGCCGCGGGCCTGCTCCGGATCCAGGCCGAAGGTCGGTGGCAGCTCGCTGGCATCCAGCACGCCCAGGCGCCCGCTCGTGCCGGCCCCCACGTAGAACAGGCGGCCGCCGCAAGCGAAGGTGTCGGCCACGGCTGCCGCGGCGCGGGCGACGTCGGGCAGCACGGCGCCGACGGCCGCCACGGCGCGCTGGTCCTCGCGGTGCAGGCGCGCGCAGACGCCAAGGGCATCCAGGCGGTCCAGGTCGAGGGTGTCGGGGTTGCGGTCCTCGGTGCCGGGCATGGCGAGCCCCCTCTATGGGGTGTTGCGGACGTGAAGGGGCCAATAGGCGTCGAGCTGCACCGTCTGGCGCGCGGTCAGCCCCGCGGCCACCTGCGCCCGCAGCGCCTCCGCGGCTGCGGTCTCCCCTGCCTTGCCGGCCTCGCGGGCGGCCTCCAGCAGGGCACGCTGGCGCACCGTGAGGTTGCCGAACGGGTCGAAGTAGCTGTCCAGGCGGCGCCGGTCCGCCACCCCGTCGAAGGTGAACGGGCGGTCGGAGGCGGCCGCCGCCGCCAGGGCGAGGAAGCGCTCGCGGCCCGCCAGCCCCTTCCGCACGTCGCGCCGCGCCAGGAGCAGCGCCGACTCCGGACCGGCCGGGAGGCGAGCCAGAACCTCGTCGACCCAGGGCCAGTCGACGGCGCCGCGGTGCGCCTGCTGGCCGAGGACGTTGAAGGTCGCCACCGCCCAGTCGTCCTCGGGCGTGCGGGCCGCCGCGGTCTCAGCGTCCGTCGGCGGGCCGGCGGCCGACGGCTGGACCAGGCTCAACCCCTCGGCGCCCTTCAGCACCTTCTCCATATCGTACTTGTGCATGTACCCGACGACGACGAGGACGGTGCCGCCGGGGTGGCGGGCGGCCGCGGCCTTCACCCGCATCGCCTGCATGAAGGTCCGATACAGCCCGAGCCGCCGCGGGAAGTCGCGCTCGCCGTCCCGCCGGGAGCCGTCCGACCACGCGTCGACCTCGGCGGCGCAGGCGGGATCCTCGGCGAAGAACAGGCCCTGGCTCACGCGCGTCGGGTCGGGGAAGGCCAGGAAGTCCCAGTAGGAACCCGGCAGCCGCACCAGCGGCGGCTCCAGCAGGTCGGGGACGCCCCACGCCAGGCGCTGGTCGTCGGCCGGCGGCACCCAATCGATGGGGTGCACGGGGATGCCGTGCGCGGCGGCAAAGGGCAGGGCGATGTGCCGCGCCTCGTGGATGAAGTCGGGTATGGCGCCGCGGGCGAACGCGTCGGGCGTGGCCTCGACGCAGATGGCATCGGGGCGCAGCCGCAGCAGGTAGGCGCGGAGGCGGGCGGGCTCGTACGACCGCACCGCCAGCTGAGGCGAGTGGTCCGTGCCCAGCACGAGGATTCGCGTGACCACCGGAGGCATCACCCGCCCGGCGTCCAGGTGTCGGGGTTGCCGCCAAGGGTCGCCCAGGCCAGCAGCAGGGCCCCAGCCACGGGGGCCAAGAGCGGGGCGCGGGCGCCGCCGGCCACGCCGCGGCGGCGCAGGGCCGCATCCAGGCGGCGGCGCAGGGGCGTGTCCTCGCCGAGGAGGCTGCCGCCGGCCACCACCAGGGCCGCGGCCGGATGCAGGCCCAGGCGGGCCAGGACAGCCACCGCCATCTCCGCGAGCCCGTCGGCGGCCTGGGTCAGGATGTCCAGTGCGACCGCGTCGCCGCCGGCCGCAGCACGCAGCACGAGGGGCGCCAGGGCCGCCACCCGCGCCGGGTCGGCGTCGTGCCAGCGGATGGCGGACACCGCGTCCTCGATGGTCGGGATGTCCAGCCCGCGGCAGAGGAGGGCCGCCAGCGCCGTGGCCGGGCCGCGGCCGTCGGCCGCCTGCAGGGCCGCCGTCACGGCCCGCCGGCCGAGCGTGAAGCCGCTGCCCTCGTCCCCGAAGAGGGGCCCCCAGCCCCCGGCGCGGGCCGAGCGCCCGTCGCCCGTGCGGCCGTATGCAATGGAGCCTGTGCCCGCCAACACCACGGCACCTGGGCGGGCCCGGCAGCCGCCCGCCCAGGCGATCACGGCGTCGTTCTCGATGCGCAGGGACCCCGTGAGGCCCAGGCGGAGCGCCATGGCCTGGAGGGCCGCGCGGTCGCCGGGGCGGTCAAAGCCCGCGAGCCCGAAGCAGGAGGCGGCCACGTCCGCGGGGCGGACGCCGGCCTGCGCCATCGCAGCCCGCGCCGCGGCCCCGAGGTTGGCCTCGGCCGCCTCCGGCCCCACCGAGCCAAGGTTGCAGGGGCCGGCCTCACCACGGCCGCGCACGCGGCCGGATTCGTCGGCGACCCAGCAGGCCGTGTGGCTGCCGCCGCCGTCGACACCAAGCAGCCACACCGTCAGGTGCGCTCCCGTCCGCGCATGGGCTCCGCCCGCCGGTTGCCGCGCCGCGTCTCGGTCATGGCTCAGCGATTCGTGCGACCGGGGAGGCGATCCTCCCCGCCACGCCACGTGGCCAGTGCGCGTTGCGGGCGCGGTGGCGCGCGCCGGGGAAGTCGTTCCCGGACCCCAGGCACAGGGACCCACTTAGGCCACCGCGGCTCTCCGGACGCATGCCATGCCGGCGCCTGCCGGCCTACGAACCATCCGTATTGTTCTTTATGCCTTCTTTCTGCGTTTCTGAGGCGACTCTACGGCCGGGCGCGGCAGCATGTACGGCGGGCACTGGCCGCAGGCCGGCGACCGCCAGGCGGCGGCGCTCGACCGCCTGATCCGGGAGGCCGACCCGACCCGCGCTTCGTCCACGCCTCGCTTCCGCGGCATCGGGACGCAGGGCACCGGGCTCGCCGGGGTCGGCTACCGCGTCGTCGGCACGGCCATCAGCGGGCGCGAGACGGGGGGCGCGGCGCGGAGGCAGTTCGTGCGCGGGCCGCGCCCACCCTCGCCGTGGCCGACTTCCGTGACCTCAGCGGTAGCAACGGCCTGTTTCACGCCGGGACCCCGTGCGACAAGGCGATCCCCCGCCTGCTCGACGCGCGGGAGGTGATCCGGTCGCTGACCCAGGCACACGGCAAGTTGCTGTCCGCCGCTCTCCTTGTGTTACCGGACTGCCCGGTGCGCGGCCGGTTCGTGGACGTCGCCTCGCTGCCGAACGGCCGGTCGGCGGCGGCCAGCCGGTGCTGACGGCCATCCGGCCATCAGACCTCGTGACCGCTGCCCGGCGCGGCTGTTCCGCGCGCTCCGAAATCTGCCGTAGGCAGACTTACGTCCCTCTCCGCAACCATTGGCGGCATGTCGGTGACCGTTCAGGATGCGCGCGCTTCCGGTACGTCGGGGGAGCCGCCGGCGTTGCGCCGCAGAGGCCCACCGGCAGTGGCGGCGAATCCAGGCGCCATGATCGCCCTTCGGCAAATCCGCGACGCGGCCGGGCGCATCGCCCCGTGGGTGCGGCGCACGCCGCTGCTATCGGCGCCGGCCCTGTCCGAGCGGGCGGGCCGCCCCATCTTCCTCAAGCCCGAGTTCTGGCAGGAGACGGGCTCCTTCAAGGTGCGCGGCGCCACCAACTACCTGCTCGCCGTGGGCGCGGCCACGGACGGCGGGGGCGTCGTGACGGCCTCCACCGGCAACCACGGGCAGGCCGTGGCGTGGGCGGCGGCGCGCCTCGGCGTGCGGGCCGTCATCGCCGTGCCGGCGGCGGCGCCCCGGGCCAAGCTGGATGGGATCCGCCGGCGCGGCGGCGAGCTGCGGCCGATCAACGGCGGCTACGACGCGGCGCACGCGGCCGCCCTCGCCATGGCAGCGGGCGAAGGGCTGCGGTACGTGCCGGCCTTCGAGGACGAGGTGATCATCGCCGGCCAGGGCACCATCGGGCTGGAGATCGCCGAGGACCTGCCCGAGGTGGCCGAGGTGTACGTGCCGGTCGGGGGCGGTGGGCTGGCCGCCGGCGTGGGGGCGGCGCTGGCGGCGGCCGCGCCCTCCGCCCGCCTGGTGGGCGCGCAGTCGGTGCTGACGCCGGCCATGGCCCGCTCGCTGGCGGCGGGCTCACCCGTGGCGGTACCCGAGCCCCCGACCCTCTGCGACGGGCTGGCGGGCGGGATCGACGCCCTGACGCTCACGTACGCCCAGCGGTACCTGGCGGACCTGGCGCTGGTGGAGGAGGCGGACGTGGCGGCGGCCATGCGGGCGCTCGTCGCGGACGAGCGCTGGATCGTCGAGGGCAGCGCGGCCGTGGCCCTGGCGGCGGCGCTGCGGACGGGACGCGCGGGTGCGGGACCGGCCGTGGTCGTGCTGACGGGGCGCAACGTGGACGCGGAGACCGTGCGCGGGGTGCTCTTGCCGCAGTAGCGCCGCGGCGTCTCCGCTTGGCGGCGGGTGGCGGCTGGACGCGGATGGGCTGGCCGGCGCGCTGCGCCGGGAATGGGTAGCGCCGCGGCGTCCACACCCTGCGCGGGGCGGTGGAGCCGCCGCGTCACCCCTCCGCCGATGGGAGGTTGCCACCGTGGACATCGCCGAGGTCTTTTCCGGCCTGCCCACCCTGGCGACCGAGCGCCTCCTCCTGCGCGATCCTGCGGTCGGAGTGGAGACCGCAGGAGGCTCAGGACCCGTAAAACCGACTGATGGCCTCCGCGACCCCGTCGCCGTACTTCCCGCCGGTCACCACGTCCGCAGCCTTCCGCAGGTCCGGCGAGGCGTTGGCCACGGCCACCCGGATGCCGGCCGCCCCCAGCATGGACAGATCGTTGTTGCCGTCGCCGATGGCCATCGTGGCGGTCAGCGGCAGGCCGAGGCGCTGCCCGAGCGCGGTGAGCGCGACGCCCTTGTTGACGTCCGGCGCCGTCACTTCAAGGTAGTGCGGGAAGGACGTCGCCATCACCAGGAGCTCCGGCGCCGTGGCCGCCGAAAGGGCCGCCCGGATGTCGGGCATCCGCTCCGCCGGCTCGATCACCAGGAGCTTCGTGGGTGCGGCCGGCAGGTCGTAGACCCGCTCCGGGTCCACGGTGAAGGGCACGCCCGAGTTCTCGCTGTACCAGTCGGTGCGGTCGTCGCGCCAGGGCACCAGCAGCTGGTCGTCGAGATACACCTGCACGTACCAGCCGGCCGACCGGCACGCCGCCACCGCGGCGCGGGCGGCGGCCAGGGGCACGGGGCGGTGCCACCAGGTCTGCCCGTCCGGGTGGGTGCGCACCATGGCGCCGTTATAGGCGATGAGGGGCCCCCGCAGGCCGAGCCGGCCGGCCCAGGCCGCCACCGATACAAACATGCGCCCGCTGGCCAGGGCGACCGTGGCGCCGGACGCGGTGGCGCGCGCCACCGCCCCGCCGACGGCCGGGGCCAGCACATTGCCGGGGGCCAGGAGCGTGCCGTCGATGTCGATGGCGATGAGCCGGGGCGGTTCGGTGTGGGGATGCAGGCCCGCGCGCCCCTTGGGCGCCTGTGCGGTGCCCGGCTGCTCCGCGTCCTCTCGACCTTCCGTGTCGCCTGCCTCCTCCCAGTTCACCGCCCCATCATACCGCCGCCGGATGCGTTCGCCTCGGCGGCTGCGTTGCCGCGCGCGGATCCGCGACAGCCCCGCGCAACGGGGCAACTCCCAGAGGGCCAAGCGTCGCGGTCGATCGCGCCCCCCACGTCGTCGGTCCCAGTGCGGCCCTGCCGTCGCCATGGCGACCGCACGGAGCGCCCGAATCGGGGCTGCCGGCGACCGGGGCGCAGACCGCCCGCCGGGGCGGCCTACGCCCGCGCCAGGTGCGTGACGATGCTGCTGATCACGGCCAGCAGCACCGACGCCACAATCGCCGTCAGGAAGCCGTGCACCTCGAAGCCCGGCACCAGGGCGGCCGTCAGCTCCAGCATCAGCGCGTTGACCACGAACGTGAACAGGCCCAGCGTCAGGATGTTCAGCGGCAGTGAAACTAGGAGCAGCAGCGGCCGGATGATGGCGTTGACGATGCCCAGGACCAGGGCCGCGATGATGACGGCCACGGCGCCGTGAAGCTGGATGCCCGGCAGCAGCGCCGCGACCACCAACAGCCCGACGGCGTTGGCGATCCACCGCAGGATCACGATGCATGCCTCCCGCGCGCCCGCGGCAGACTGCGGCGGAGGAGGTGCGCACCCGCCATGGTCATCACCCTCGCGACCACCGCTCCGGACCACTCCGTTTGGTGGTGGATCCTCGGCATCGTCGCCGCCATCGGCGTGATCTGGTTGTGGTCGGCCGCGTCCGGCGCCCGCATGCGCGTTGGCACGCCCAGCGCGGAGCCGCGCCCGCCGGAGAACGACAAACAGGACGCGAAGGCGGGGTCGGCTAGGCCGCAGGGCAAGGGCTGAGCTGCCCGCCTCGCGCCGGCTGCGCTCACTCGACGTACACCTCGACGTGGGTGCCATCGGGGGAGCTGACCTCGACGATCTTGCCGCCGGCGTCGCCAAGCGCCTGAACCGCGTCCAGAATGGTCTGCGGGTCCAGGTCGTCGCCGAACCGGCTCATCACGTCCTTGGGGATGAAACGGACGGCGATCTCCGCCAGCTGCAGCGGGATGTTGACATTGACCGTCTCGGACCCGGACCCCTGGACCCGAACGCGCAGCCACCGCCCGCTGCCGGCACCCTGACCCGGCGCGGCCGGTGCCAGCGGCGCCGCGGGCCGCGTCCCCATGGCCTCCAGCAGCTTGCTTCCCTCCGCGGCCGTGATGCTGCCTGCCTCGACCATCCGCAGCACATGCATCCGCTCGTCCGCCGCCATCGTCACCGCCTCCTCCGCCCACGCGGGCCCACCCACGGCCGAATGCCCGGCCAGGCGCCACCGTCTTCCGCACTTTCCGGCCGGCCGCCCGCCACTCGAAAACCGCGGCCAGCCGCCGCCCGCCCGCCGCCACGCGCCAAGTTGCCCAGCCGCGCTGCCCGCCGCCCGCCCGCCACGCACCACCGCGAGTCGCCGAGCACCCCGGCCGGCACGCTCGCGCAGCCCGGTGCCCCGCTCAGTACGCGTTGACCGTGATCGACCCGTTGTGCGTGCGCACGTTGCAGCTGAGCCGCCGCGCCTGCGCGTCGTAGTCCGGGGTGCTGCCGTGAGCGCTCGCCCGCGGCCACCCCGCGCGGATCCCGTTGACCGTGACGCCCGGCAGCTCGCTGTGGATCTGCCCGCCGGAGGTGTCGGCATCCAGCCGCCAGCCCACGCCCTCCAGCGGCCCCTCGATCCGGATCGGGCCGTTGCTGGTCTGCAGGTCGAGCACGTTATCGCCCGCCGCGGGGTCGACCTGCACCTCCAGGCTGCCGTTGCTGGTCTCCACCCGCACCTGCCCCGAGACGCGCCGCGCCTCGATGCGCCCGTTGCTGGAGCGCGCCCGCAGGTCGGCGGCGCCGCAGTCGATGAGCTGGATGCGCCCGTTGCTGGTGACAAGCTCGATCCCCTGAAAGCGCAGCGACTCCGCCTCGATGCGGCCGTTGCTGGTCTGCACGCTGCCGCCCCAGGCCAGGGCCCGCGGCAGGAAGATGTCCACCGCCAGGCCGTAGGCACCCCCGAACCAGCCTGCCCCATCGCCGATGACCGTGACCTCGCCCTCGCGCACCGTGGCGCTGCCGAACGCCGCCGCCCGCGCCCGCGCCTCACCCTCGCTCGCGGCGCGCACCGTCTTGTGCAGGACCACCCGCACGCGGCGGCTTTCATCCGTGCCCTGCAGGCGCACCTTGCCGTTGCTGGTCTCGATGCGCAGGCGCGCCGTCGGCGCGCCCTCGGCAAGCTCCCCATCCACGGTCTCGTCAAAGCGGAAGCTTGGCCCGAAGAAGGGCAGGCCCCCCCACTCCATGCGCCCCACGAACCGCTCCACCATCTCGGGCACCCGCTCGGCGAAGCGCTCGCCCTGGCGCGCCAGCCGCTCGGCGTGCCGGCTCAGCTCCTCGGGACCCGTCGGCACCCCGAAGAAGAAGCGGTTGCGCTGGGGCCGCGCCGGCGCCTCCAGCGCGCGCAGCAGCTCCGCGGCCTCCTCGGCCGTGATCTTCTTCTCCTCCAGCAGCCGCAGGATCGTCATCCGCTCCTGGTCCACGCCGCCCACCCCCAAAGTGACCGCCATCCGTGGCGCTGGTGGGGCGTCCTCAGCCGCGCAGCCGGCGCACCGCCTCGTCGGCCGTGATCTCCCCGCGCTCCAGCGCATCCAGCACCGCGCGCCGGTCGGGCGCCTGCTCGTCCTCGGCGGCGCTCGCCATGAGCCCAAGCGCCGTCAGCAAGCCGTCGAGCCGGCTCCTGACCGTCGGGTAGGACAGGCCGAGCTCGCGCTCGACCTCGCGGATGTTGCCACGCGCGCGCAGGAAGGTCTCCAGGAAGTCGAGCTGCTCCGGCCCCAGCGCGGCGAAGCGGCCGATGTCGAAGTGTCCCTCGACGGAGGTGTCGCAGCTCCGGCAGTGGAGCCGGACCACCTCCAACGGTTCGCCACAGACGGGGCAGCGGCCAAGCAGCCGGCGACCGGGCATGAGTCCACCCCTCACCTCGGAAGTGTAGGTGGGTAGGTTCACAATGTCAATCGAGTCTTCAACATCGCGACACCCCGGGTCCGCTGCCTCGCCTTTCGATCATTCGGCCGGCGCCATGCGCCGCCCGATCCGCGCCGACGGCCGGGCGCTGGGCGCTGCCGGGGCTCCGCCGCCAGGC
>JAJYVM010000110.1 GCA_021792015.1 Bacillota bacterium
TCGTGGAGGATGGCGGCCCGCGCCTCCCCGCCCGGGACCAGAGCCAGCGCCTGCCTCAGGTGCGCCGCCGCCGTCTCGTAGGCCGCCTGCCCGTCCGCCTCGGCTGCCGCCGACCGCAGCAGCGCCACGGTTTCCGGGTCGCCAGGCCCAGCTCCCGCCAGCGCGTGGGGCACCAGGGCCGTGGGCGGCGCCCCTGCGGCTCGCAGCATGTCGAGAGCCCGCCGGTGCAGGGCCAGACGCCTGGCGGGCGGCAGGGCCTCCTCCGCCATCTCGCGCAGCAGGGGGTGCGTGAAGGCCAGCCGGGACCCGTCGCGGGCCAGCACGCCAAGGGCCGTCAGGGGCTGCAGGGCCCCGTCCGCCGCATCGCCGCCGGCCTCGGCCAGGGCCAGCAGGAAGGCCATCTCGACCTCCGCGCCCGCCACCGCGGCCGCACCGAGGAGTTGCAGGCTTTCGGCGGGCAGCCCCTGCAGCCGGATGCGCAGGAGCTCGTGGCCGCTGCCAAGCCGCCGTCCGTCGCGCACGAGCCCGGCCAGCGCGTGCAGCAGCAGCGGGTTGCCGGCCGTCAGGTCCATGGCCTGCCGCACGAGGGTCGGGTTCGGCGCGGCGGCCAGCGCGTCGGACAACACGCCGCGCGTGCCTTCGGGCCCCAGCGGCCGCAGGCGGAGGATCGCCGCCTGGCCCCCCGCAGCCAGCCGCTCGGCCACGGTGGCCGCCTGGGCCGGCCACGGCCGCAGGGCCGCCACCAGCACCAGATGCTGGCTTTCCGCGCGGCAGGCGAGGAAGCGGCAGAAGTCCAAGGAGTCGGGATCCGCCCACTGGAGGTCGTCGAGGAGCAGGAGCAGGGGCCGGCGCTCGGCAATGCTGCTCAGAAGCCAGAAGAGCGCGTAGACGAACTCGGCCCGCCCGGTCCGCAGCCGCCCGTGGGCGAAGGCGCGCAGGGCCGGCTGGGTGGCGATCAGGCGTCCGGACGAGCCCCGGCCGAGAGACGCCACGACCTGGTGGACCATGGCGTAGGGGAAGCCCGCCTCCATCTCCTGGCCGGAGGCGCGCACAGCCCTAAAGCGCCGCCCCGCGGCGGAACTGGCCTCCGCGAGCAACCGCGTTTTGCCGAGGCCCGGCTGTCCCAGCAGGAAGACGGCCGTCCCCCGGCCACGCGCAGCTGCCGCCAGGGCCCCGGCCAGGGCCGACCGCTCGGCCTCCCGCTCCCAGAGGCCCCCGTTCATGGGAGGCTGCATTCGATAGAAATCGACTGTTCCCTACGTGGGAACGTCCGTCTCCGCTCCGGCCACTTCGGGGACGGCGACAACTGGGGAGACGCGGACAACAAGCGTTGCCTGCAGCTCGTGGGTGAGATGCTCCAGGTCTCCTCGGTCATGGGCTACGGCGAGATCAACGAGGGCGGCTACAGCTCGCCGCTCTGGACGGTCTTCGGCCAGATCAAGGACCCGCGCTTCATCGCGGTGGCCATCCACAACAAGCGCGACGTCTATCCCGCCCTGCGGCGCTTCTTCAGCCCCGTGGCGGCCGTGCCGGAGGGGGGCGGGAGCCGTGCATGAGCACGAGGTGGCCGCCCTGGATGCCGCCATCGCCGATCTTTGGGGCATCGCCCGCGCCGAGGGGCTCGATCCGATGGCCACCCACTTCGAGATCGTGCCGGCGCCCGTGCTCTACGAGGTCGCGGCCTACGGGCTGCCCGGCCGCTTCGCCCACTGGAGCCACGGCAAGGCCTACCAGCAGATGAAGACCCAATACGACTTCGGCCTGATGAAGATCTTCGAGCTCATCGTGCACGCCGACCCGGCGCAGGCCTTCCTGCTCGACAGCAACGACCTGTTCACGAACAAGTTCGTGGCGGCCCACGTCCTGGGCCACAGCGACTTCTTCAAGCACAACGCGCACTTCGGCACGGTCCCCCTGGACATGGACGAGCGCGTGCGGCTGCACGCCGAGCGCATCCGTGCCTACGAGTTCGCCCATGGCCGGCGGGAGGTGGAGGCCTACCTCGATGCCGTGCTCGCCATCCAGGAGCACGTGGACCCGTGGGCCGACGAGCCGGCGCCCCTGGCGCGGGTGGGCGTGGCGCGGCCGGAGCCGGCGGCGGAGGCTCCGGCTGAGGCGGTGCCCGAGCCGTGGGAGGATCTCTTGGAGCGGCGCGCGGCACCGGAGCCGCCCCCGGCCAAGCCGGGCCGATTGGCGCCCGGCGAGGGGGAAGACCTGCTGCTCGTCATCCTCCGCCACGCGCCGGAGCTGAAGGACTGGCAGCGCGACGTGATCGCGCTGGTGCGCGCGGAGAGCCTGTACTTTCAGCCATATGTGCGCACCAAGATCATGAACGAGGGCTGGGCCACGTTCTGGCACGTGCGCCTGCTGCGCCGCCTGCGCCTCACGGACGCCGAGTACACGGAGTTCGCGCGGCTGAACGCCGGTGTGCGCAGCCCGTATCCCGGCGCCGTCAACCCGTACCTGCTCGGCGTCTCGATCTGGGAGGACATCTGTCAGCGCGAGGGGCTGCAGCGCTGCTTCCTCGTGCGCGAGAGCGAGGACGACCTGGCGTTTTTGCGCAACCACCTGAGCAAGGAGGTGGCCCGGGACCTCGACATGTACGTCTACCAGTTCCAGGAGGACGCCTGGTCGGTGACGGACAAGGCCTGGGAGGGCGTCCGCGACACCCTGCTGCAGTCGCGGGTGCACGCCGGCCACCCGCGCATCGTCGCCGCCGACGTGGACCACCACGGCAGCCGCGAGCTCTACCTGCAACACCGGCACGACGGGCGCGAGCTGGACCTGGAGTACGCCGAGCGTACCCTGCAGCGCGTGGCGCAGCTCTGGGGGCGGCGCGTGCACCTGGAGACGCAGGTCGACGGCAAGCCCAAGGTCCTGAGCTGCGACCCGCCGCCGGCGGCGCGGTGAGGCGGGCGGGGGCGGGCGGATTGCATCCGCCCCCGCCTGCTCCGTTTCCCCGGCATGCCGCCCCCGGCGCCGGCATATGCGGTTGGGCCGGGGGACCGGAGATTGGATCGACGGCGCCGCCATCAACCGTGGATGATGGGCGCGATCCTGGCGCTGGCCCTCGTCGGCGGCGGGCTGGTGGCAGGGCCTGCCCGCCTGCCGCTGCACCGGCTCCGCCACGGTGTCAGGCCGGGCGTCACCCTGGCGGGCGCGCCGATGGGCGGCATGTACCGGTCGCAGGTCGAGGCCGCCCTGCAGGCGTGGTGGCGCCAGACGTACCAACCGGCCATCGACGCCGGCATCGACCGCGCGACGGGGCAGATCATCCCGGAGCGCGACGGCCTGCAGCTGAACGTCGGCCAGACGCTGGCCCTGGTGATGCGCGCCCGCGTCGGCGCCCGCCTGGCCCCGGTCTACGAGCGCGTGCCCGCCGCCTGGACGGCGGCGGACCTGCGGCGCATGACGCACGTCGCGGGCCAGTACACCACCTGGGCCTACGGCTCCCCCGAGCGCGTCTTCAACATCGGCCACGCGCTGCGGGCGCTGAACAACAGCCTGGTCTACCCCGGCCAGACCTTCTCCTTCATGGCGCAGATGCCGCCCTTCACCGCCGCCGGCGGCTGGAAGAACGCCAAGGTGATTCTGGACGGGGAGGCGGGCCAGGGGATCGGCGGCGGCGTGTGCCAGGTCTCGAGCACGCTGTACAACGCCGTGCGGCGGGCCCAACTGCAGATCGTGGAGCGCCACGCCCACGCCATCCCCGTGCCGTACGTTCCCCGGGGGTGCGATGCCACCGTCGCGGCCTACCCGCTGCTCGACTTCCAGTTCCGCAACACCCTGAGCGCGCCGGTCCGCATCGCGGCCGCCCTGGAGCGGGGCGCGGTGCGAATCCGCATCTACACCCTGCCGCCGGCCGGCTGAGCGGCAGCCGTCGCACCGGGGGGGAATCGCCCGGCCGTCGCGCGAACCGCCCTCGTGTGCAGCCTGCTTCACGAGGAGGCCCTGTCGATGGCGGGCAAGCGGTTCCGGCGCGGGGCCGGCGTGGTGGTCGTGGCCGGCCTGGTCGCGTGCCCCTCGGCTTCGACGCCATCAGGTACCCGTCCACCTCCACAGGCGGCGGCTCCTGAAGCGCGGATTGGCCGGCGGCGCGTACGCGCCGCCGTCACAAAGACTCCAAGGGAGCGTGGACGAGTTGGGTGACAGCCGCTACATCCCCGAGATGACCTCCGTCGCGATCCGGCGGGCCATGGCCGCGGGCACGCGCACCGCCATCCTCGCCCTCGGCAGCACCGAGCAGCACGGCCACCATGCGCCGCTCGGCACCGACAGCATCATCGTGGAGGAGCTCGGCAAGCGCATCGCGGAGAAGATCGACGCGCTGCTGGCGCCCGTCGTGCCGCTCGGCTTCTGCCCGCAGCACACGACGTGGGCCGGCTCGCTGAACATCCGCAACGAGACGCTGGCCCTGGTGCTCGGCGAGATGGCCGACAATCTCGTGGCACAGGGCTTCGATAAGTTCGTCCTCATCAGCGGGCACGGCGGAAACCGCACGGCCCTCGACCTGGCGGCGCAGAACCTGAAGATGGCCCACCCGGGGGTCCAGGTGCTGCACGCGCACCTGCTCGCCTACCAGACGGGGCGCGCCCTGCGCGAGAAGGTGCAGGCGCGGATGTCGAGCAAACCCCTCAGCAACATCTGGGAGGCGCACGCCGGGGAGCAGGAGACGGCGCTCGTCATGGCGGTCGACCCGTCGCTCGTGCACCTGGATCAGGCGGCGCCGGAGCCGGATGTGAGCGAATACCTCGGCAAGAACCGCGACCCGGAGGTGTTCCGCATCTTCTACGACCTGCCGGCGGTCGCGCCGGCCGGGAACTGGGGCGATCCGCGCGGGGCCACGGCCGAGCAGGGCCGCATCGCGTACGAGGAGATGGCGAGCTACCTGGCCGCCAAGATTCTCAGCAGGTGGGACTGAGCCTGGACCTGGGCGGGGCGGCGGGGCGCCTGCGCCCCGCTCACAACCCCCCTGATGCCGCGGCGCTTCGCCCAGGTGAGCGGTCCGTGTAGCGAGGCCGAGGAGACCCGCCGCCGGTCGGCGGGGATTGGGCAGGACGGAGGCGCGGGCGCCTGCGCCCTGCGCCCCTGATCCCGCGGACGTGGAGGTGCGACGGTGAAGAAGCGGCAGGGCGAGCCCCGGATGCCGGCTGACGCGTTCGGACGGACACTCACCGGCCTGTCCCTCAACCCGACGCGCCGATCGCCCAGCCCCGCCGCCACGACCGCCCCCGCGAGCAGGACCTTGAAGGTGCTGCAGAAGGGAAAGCGCTCGCCGGCGCGGTGGCCGAGGGTGGTGCCACTGCCGGTGTCCAGCGCGGCCACCCCCGGCCGCCCCCCGGCGGCTGCCTCCAGGACGACAAGGCCCTCCGTTGGAATCGCCATGGAATCGCCATGGAATCACCGAATTCGGCAGGCGCGCCGACCTTCCCGCACGAAGTGCATCGAAGCGGTGAGAAGCCGGCCCCGTGGGGGCCACCGGCCGGCGCTCGTGTTGGCGGTGTGCGGAGCAATTGGCTGCGTGCGGAGCCATTCGCTGCGTGCGGAACGAGATGGAGGGATCGCCGGTGAGTGTGCGTGCGGGAATTGAGCCGGGCGAGAGCCTGCGGGTGACGGGCGGGGTGGAGCGGGCGCCGCATCGCGCGATGCTGCGGGCGGCCGGTCTCGGCGAGGAGGAGCTGCGCCGGCCCCTGATCGGCATCGCCAACACCTGGACCGAGGCCCAACCCTGCAACGTGGCCCTGCGCGCCCTCGCCGAGCACGTCAAGGCCGGCGTCCGCGAGGCCGGCGGCACGCCGCTCGAGTTCAACGCCGTGGCCGTCAACGACGCCATCGGCATGGGGCATGCGGGGATGCGGGCACCCCTGGTCAGCCGCGAGCTGATCGCGGACTCGATCGAGCTGGCCGCCGTCGGGTACGCCTTCGACGGCCTGATCGCCATCGGCGCCTGCGACAAGACCATTCCCGGCTGCGTGATGGGCCTGCTGCGCGTGAACCGCCCCGCCGTTTTCCTCTATGGCGGCAGCATCCTGCCCGGCCGGTACGAGGGCCGCGACGTGACGGTCCAGGACGTCTTTGAGGCCGTGGGGGCCGTCGGCCGCGGCACCATGACCGAGGAGGCCCTGCACGCCCTGGAGTGCGCCGCCTGCCCGGGCGCCGGCGCCTGTGGCGGCATGTTCACGGCCAACACCATGGCCTCGGCCGTGGAGACGCTCGGCCTGATGCTGCCGGGCGGGGCCTCGCCCCCCGCCGTGAGCGCCGAGCGCGAGCGCGTCGCCTTTGAGACGGGGCGCCTGATGATGGACGTGTTGGCGCGCGGGCTCAGGCCGCGCGACATCCTCAGCCGCGACGCCCTGGAAAATGCGATTTCCGTCGTCGCCGCCATGGGCGGCTCCACCAACGCCGTGCTGCACCTGCTGGCCTTCGCGGCGGAGGCCGGGGTGCCGCTCGCACTTGACGACTTCGAGCGGGTCGGCACGCGCGTGCCGCACCTGGCCGACCTGCAGCCGACGGGCCGGAACGTGATGGCGCATGTGCACGCCATCGGCGGCGTGCCGGTGGTGCTGCGGCAGCTGCTCGACGGTGGGCTCCTGCACGGGCAGGCGGTGGGTTTGGACGGGCGCACCCTCGCGCAGCGCCTGGAGGGGGTTGCCTTCCCGGCGGAGCAGTCCGTGATCCGGCCGCTGGCCGACCCCGTGCACGCGACCGGCGGCTTCGCCATCATGCGGGGGAGCCTTCTGCCGGACGGCGGGGTCATCAAGGCAACCGGCGCCACGCTGCGGCGGCTGCGCGGTCCCGCGCGCGTCTTCGACTGCGAGGAGGACGCGATGGCCGCCGTGATGAGTGGTGGTGTCCACTCCGGTGACGTCGTCATCGTGCGCTATGAGGGCCCCAAGGGCGGGCCCGGCATGCGCGAGATGCTGTCGGTTACCGCGGCGCTGGTCGGTCAGGGGCTGAAGGACGAGGTTGCCCTGGTGACGGACGGGCGCTTCTCGGGCGCCACGCACGGCCTGATGGTTGGCCACGCCTCGCCGGAGGCGGCCGCCGGCGGCCCCATCGCGCTGGTCCGCGAAGGGGACACGGTGAGCGTCGACCTGGAGGCGCGCAGGGTCGACCTGGAGGTGGACGCGGCCGAGCTCGCCGCCCGCCAGCGGGCGTGGCAGGCGCCGGCCCCGCGCTATCCGAGCGGCGTGTTCGCGAAGTACGCCCACCTCGTGGCCTCCGCCTCGGTTGGCGCGATCTGCCGGGTCCCGCGCTGAACCTGCCGGCTGCGGCAGCAGGAATCCGGCGGCCGGCGGCGTATCGTCTGCCCAATACCCGATGACGGGAGCCTGCCCTCCGCGGGCCGCGCGCCAGAGAGCCGGGGTTGGGTGCGACCCGGTGCCGGCGGCGGTGGGCGCTCACTCCCCGAGGCGGCTGCCCGAACGCTCACCGGACAGCGGACGGTGGATGCGTCAGGGGAGCCCGGCCGTGCGGGTCCATGTGCCCGCGGGGCCGTTATCCCGCAGCCGGCCGCATGTCCACGGCCGGCATGAGGTCGGCGTGCGCCGGCGAATCAGGGTGGTACCGCGAAAGGCCTTCGCCCCTCCAGCAGGGGGGGCGAGGGCCTTTTTGACGTCCGGCCCGGACGGTGGGGCCACGGGTGACGCGGTCCGTGGGGTTGGAGGATCGGAGGTGCAGGCGCCGATGCTGTCCGTGCGGTCCGTGGAGTTCGACGAGCTGTGGGCGATCCGGGCGATCTCGGCAGCGACCTGCCGCGATCTTTGGCCGGAGGATCTCACGCGCGCCTATCTGAAGGCAACCTGCAGCGACAGGGCCCTGCTGCGGCGGTTCGAGTGCTCGCGGATGGCCATCGCCTGGGATGACGGCGAGCCGTGCGGCCTGATCGAGGTCGTGCGGCACGGCGCCTCGTACGAGCTGGTCACCCTGCGCGTGCGCCAGCCATGGCGGCGCCGCGGTGTGGCCACGGCGTTGGTGAGCTGGAACGGCCTGCCCCCGACCGTCCTGGTCCGCGTCGAGCGCCAGAACAGGGCCGCACACGCCTTCCTCCGGGCGCGGGGTTTTTTGCGCGACGCCGAGGAGTGGCAGCCGTTCGGCGGCGAGCCGCTCGACCGGTACGTGCGGGCGGGGGGCGGCCGCTCCGCCCGCTGACCGGACCGCCAGGGCCGGCCGGCCGCTCCGCCGCGTGACCGCTCCTCCGCGTCGCGGGTCTGCCGCTGGCCGCTCGTGAGCGGGGTGTGGCCAGGTCCTCCAGCCGGCGGTCGTCCGGCCCGCGGCGGCGGGCGCAAATTCCGCCTGTCCACCCCGTGGCGCCGATCGGCGGCTGCGACGGTCGAGGCCCGCGCGGCCCGGCCCCGGGGCAGTGCCTGAGCGGCGTCCAGCCGCGCCGGCAGCGGTGCCGGGGGGCGGCGGTCGACCGGAACGACGCACGGATGCGGCTGCCGCATCGGGCTTGGCCATCCAGATGCCACGGGTCCCCCGCGCGGCGCACGCGCATGGATGGCAGCGGTCCCTCACGCGGCGCCGCGCGCATGATTTTCGGGCATGGATCGCGAAACCACACTCAGGTGCACCGCGCGCCAACGAAGCGGCGGGCCCGCACCGGGTCGCGGATGGCGACCGCCGGCGCCCGGGGAAGGGACGCCGCACGCTCATGTCCAAACGCCGGCATCGCCGGCGGGGGAGGTTATCAAGCGGGATGGCGGAGATCCTGACCTCGGCCCCGACCGGGCAACGCGTGGGGATCGCGTTCTCGGGCGGCCTCGACACCTCAACGGCGGTCGCCTGGATGGCGGACAAGAAGGTCATCCCTCACGCCTACACCGCCAACCTCGGCCAGTATGACGAAACGGACATCGCCGGCATTCCCGAGCGAGCCCTGTCGCTCGGCGCGGAGGGCGCCCGCCTCGTCGACTGCCGCGAGGAGCTGGCCGCGCAGGGCCTGCTTGCGCTGCAATGCGGGGCCTTCCACATCGAGACGGCCGGCAGCAAGTACTTCAACACCACCCCCCTCGGTCGCGCGGTGGCGGGGATCCTGCTGGCCCAGGCCATGGATGACGACGGCATCGACATCTGGTGCGACGGCTCGACGTACAAGGGCAACGACATTGAGCGCTTCTACCGCTACGCCCTCCTGGTGAACGCGCGCATGCGCGTCTATAAGCCCTGGCTCGACCAGGCGTTTGTCAGCGAGCTCGGCGGCCGCGCGGAGCTCTCCGCATGGCTTCAGGAGCACGGCCATCACTTCCGGATGACGGCGGAGAAGGCGTACTCAACAGATGCGAACCTGCTCGGCGCCACCCACGAGGCAAAGGACCTCGAGTCGCTGGCGAGCTCGCTGGAGATCGTCGAGCCGATCATGGGGGTCGCGTTCTGGAAGCGGGGCGTCTCCATCGAGTCCGAGGACGTGACCCTGCGGTTTCAGAGCGGGCTGCCGGTCGCCATCAACGGGCGGTCGTTCGCCAGCAAGCACGAGCTGGTGATGGAGGCCAATGCCATCGGCGGCCGCCACGGCCTGGGCATGAGCGACCAGGTGGAGAATCGCGTCATCGAGGCCAAGAGCCGCGGCATCTACGAGGCGCCCGGGATGGCGCTGCTGCACATCGCGTACGAGCGCCTGGTGAGCGTCATCCACAACGAGGACGCCATCGGCATCTACCGGGACGCCGGACGTCAGCTTGGCCGGCTCCTCTACCAGGGCCGGTGGTTCGACCCGCAGGCGCTGATGCTCAAGGCGGCGCTCCAGTCCTTCTTCGCCACGGTCGTGACGGGTGAGGTTTCACTCCGGCTGCGGCGCGGCAACGACTACTCGATCGTGGGCACCAGCGGCGAGACGTTCACGTATGCGCCGGAGCGGCTGACCATGGAGCGCGGCCTCGCCGACGCCTTCACGGCCCAGGACCGCATCGGACAGCTGCGCATGCGGGACCTCGACATCACCGACACGCGCGCCAAGCTTGCGCAGTACCAGGCGTATCAGCTGCTGAAGAGCTCCGCCCCGCTCACGCTGGGCCGCGGCAGCGACAATGGCGACGAAAAGGGCGCCGGATGAGCCTCCGCGTCGCCTTCCAGGGTGAGCTCGGCGCTTTCAGCGAGGAGGCGGCCGAGCGC
>JAJYVM010000111.1 GCA_021792015.1 Bacillota bacterium
CCGCGACCGCGGCGTCACATCGGTGCGCGCCCTCACCGGGCGCGCGCCCGGCCTGCCCGAAGCCGCGCGCGACGTGGCGGCGGCGTTCGGCGCCGTCTTCGGCGTGGCCATGCGCGAGGGCGCGGGGGTCTGACGCGCCGTTCCGCGGCGGCGGTGGCGGCGGCGCCAGCGCGGTGCGCGTGCGGCGCGCCCGCGGGACAGGCCGCATACGCTGGGTGCATGGACGATGACCTCAGAATCTTGCTTACGGAGCGGTTCGACGCGGTCGAGCGGCGCCTGGACCGCATCGAGCATCAACTGCATGGGCAGGAGCGCGATGGCGGCCAGCCGTGCCGGCGCCCCACTGGCTGCTGCCGGCGGGACGAGCGCTGTCCGTGCGGCCATGGCCGTTGCGATGGCGGTGGCCGCTGCCCGCGGTGCGGATGTCCGGGCTGCTGTGGGCGGTGCGGGCGATGCGTGCGCTGCCGCTGCCGCGGCTCCGGCGGCCGTGTCGCCTTCGGCGGCGACGCCACGCTGCAGGCGTTGGGGGAGGCCCAGGCCGTGCTCGCGGCGTTCGAGCGCGCCCGCACGGATCAAACGGGGCGTGGCCTTGAGGAGGTCCGCGAGTCGCTGCGCCTGTTGTCGCGCAGGGTGTCGGCCCTTGAGCGCTGCCTCTGCGGGCGCGACTCGCTCTGCTAGGTGCGGCCGGCGCCTACTGGCTGCCCGCCTCCTCGATCTCCACGGCGGCCGACTCCGCCGCCTCCGCCGCAACCGTCCGCGCGCAGTCGGGGCAAAGCCCGTGCAGAAGCTCCGTGCGCCCGAGGATGACGAAGCCGTCGATTTCGGCCGGCAGCGGCTGGCGACCGTGCGGCGCCGGCGCGTCCTGGATGCGGTGGCAGCGCACACACACGACCTCGGCGTGCGGCGCCGTGTCGGGATCGTAGTGGACCTGCCCGTCGCCGGCCTCGAAGCGGCGCAGGTCGCCCGTCTCGGTGAGGTCGTTGAGCGCGGCGTAGACCGTGGTCAGCGATAGGTGGGGCAGCCACGCGCGCAGACGCTCATGCAGCTGCTCAGCCGTGGGGTGGCTGGTGTCGCCGATCAGCGCCTGATAGATCAGCACGCGCTGTGGCGTGATCTTCCCGCCGCGGGCGCGCACGCTGGCCAGAATGTCCTCGATGGGGCGCACGGGCAACCTCCTATTCCGACTGCTCAGGTAGACTATCGCCCGAACCGGCCCGTTCGTCAATGCGGGAGGGCCCGCGTGCGGGAATCCACGCCGTGCTGACGGCCCATTGCGCGCGGCCGGCGCTGGCGCAGGTCGCCGGGGTGGAAGCAGGGCGGAGGCGCAGGAGGCAGCAGCGGCGGCGGCACAGGAGGCAGCGGCGGGGGCAGCGGCGGCGGCACAGGAGGTAGCGGCGGGGGCATCGGCGGCGGCGGGCGCACCCGCGGTTGGGGCCGGGCGCGGCCAGCCGCGCCCGGCCTGCAGGCCTCCATCCTTCGCCCGCCGAAGCACACGGCGGGGAGGCGATGACACCCTTGCCTGACCGCATCACGACCGACGACCTGTACCGCTTTCGCTGGCTCTCGGACCCGCAGGCCTGCCCGGATGGCCAGACCATTGCGTTCGTGGTCACGCACATCATGCGCGGCGAGCGCGACAGGGCGTACCGCTCCGAGATCTGGTCCGTCCCGGCCGCCGGCGGGGCGCCCCGCCAGCTGACGGCGGGGCCGCGCGACCGCCATCCCCGCTGGTCGCCCGACGGCCGCACCCTTGCCTTCGTCAGCGGCCGCGGCGGCGACGACCAGATCTATGCCCTGCCCGCCGCCGGCGGTGAGGCCCGGCCGCTGACGGTGCGCACGGGGGGCGCCGGCTCACCGCCGGTCTGGTCGCCCGACGGGGCGACCCTCCTGTTCACCGCCAAGGTCGGCCCGCTCCCCGGCCCCGATGACTCCGACGTCCGCGTGTACACGCGGATCAAATACAAGATGGACGGCCAGGGCTTCTTCGACAACCGCTACCGGCAGATCTTCGCGACACCGGCCACCCCCGCCGCGCCCGAGGCCAGCCCGGCCCAGCTCACGACCGGCGACTGGGACAAGGCCGAGCCGGCCTGGTCGCCGGATGGCAGCCGCATCGTCTTTGCCGGCAATCCCGATCCCGAGTCGTCCGACATCGAGGGTGGCGCTGACCTCTTCCTCATCCCGGCCGCGGGCGGCGCGCCCGAGCGCCTGACGAACTGCCCGGGGCCGAAGTCCAACCTGGCGTGGTCCCCGGACGGCCGCTTCATCGCGTATGCCGGCCACGACAACCATCTCCACGGCGCCAGCGACGTCGGCATCTGGACCGTCGCCGCACCCCCCGCGGCGGCCGCCCCCGGCCTGGCGCAGCCCCGCCTGCTGACCCCCGGCCTCACGGCCACCGCCGGCAATCACATCGGTTCCGACAGCCGGGCCGAGGCGCCCGCCGCGCCCCTGGCCTGGTCGGGCGACGGCGGCGAGATCCGCTTCCTGGCCACCACCGGCGGCACCACGCACCTCTTCGCCGTAACCACCGGTGAAGTGCCGGCGGTCCGCCAGCTCAGCGAGGGCCGCCGCAACCTCTTCGCCTTCACGGGGGACGCCGTCGCGGCGGGCGAGGCCCTGAACCCTGGCGACCTCTATGCCGGTCCGGCCGGCGGCCGCCGCCTGACGGACCTGAACCCCTGGTTGCGCGAACTCGCGCTCTCCACCCCTGAGCCGTTCACCTTCCCGGGCTCGGGCGACTGGACCTGCGAGGGCTGGATCATGCCGCCTGTCGGCCTTCAGCCCGGCGCCGCGCCACGCAGCCACCCCGCCGTCCTGGAGATCCACGGCGGCCCCCACGGCGCGTACGGCGAGGCCTTCTTCCACGAGTTCCAGCTGCTCGCGGCCGCGGGCTACGCGGTGATCTTCTGCAACCCCTGCGGCAGCGTCGGCTACGGCGAGACCTTCACCAAGCAGGTCGCCTTCGACTGGGGCGGCCACGACTACCGCGACATCATGGCCTGCCTCGACCACGCCCTCGCCCGCTGCCCGTGGATCGACCCCGACCGGCTCGGCGTGACAGGCGGCTCGTACGGCGGCTACATGACGAACTGGATCGTCGGCCACACCGACCGCTTCAAGGCCGCCGTGACCGACCGCAGCACCAGCAACCGCATGAGCCACTGGGGTACCGGCGACGTGGCCTTCCACCACGCCGACACCGACTTCCACGGCTTCCCGTTCGACAACCCGGACAACTACCTGCGCCACTCGCCGATCATGTATGTCAGGAACGTCCACACGCCCATCCTGATCATGGCCGGCGAGAGCGACCTGCGGTGCAACATCCAGCAGAGCGAGGAGTGGTTCGTGGCCCTGCGCCGCCTGGGCAAGACGGCGGAGTTCGTGCGCTTCCCCGGCGAGAGCCACGGCATGTCGCGCGGCGGCCAGCCCCGCCACCGCATCGAGCGGCTGGCGCGGCAGCTGGCCTGGTTCGACCGGTACATCCCGCGGTGAGCCCGCCCTGGCGGCGGCGCCTGACCGACCTGCAGGCGACCCTCGATCACTGCGCCCGGCAGTGGCGGCTCGACCTGGGGCCGCCGTTCTCGGGCCTCTCGTTCAACTACACCGCCCCCGTGCGGCTGCCGGACGGGGGCCAGGCGGTGTTGAAGCTCTGCCCGCCGGATGAGCCCGAGCTCCAGACCGAGGTCGCGGCCCTCCGCATGTACGGCGGCTGCGGCGCCGTGCGCCTGCTCGCCACGGACCCCGACGTCGGGGCGCTTCTTTTGGAGAGGGCCGTGCCTGGCACGGCCCTCCCGCACGGTCCGCGAGCGGAGGTGGTGGTGGCCCAGGTCATGACCCGGCTGCACCGGCCCGTGGCGGTCCCGCACCCGTTCCCCACGGTGGCGGATTGGGGGCGGCGGGCCTGCACGCAGCACCGCGCCAGGTACGGCGGCGCCGGCCCCCTGCCGCGCCGGCTCTTCGAGGAGGCCGAAACCACTCTTGCCGAAACGCCCGCCGAGCCCCGGCTTCTCCACGGCGACCTGCACCATGCCAATCTCCTGGCCGCGGCACGCGAGCCCTGGCTGGCCATCGACCCGAAGGGCGTGGTCGGAGAGCCGGCCTTCGAGACATACGCCTTCCTGCACAATCCCGTCAGGGTGGCGATCGCGGCCGGCGCGCAGCGCCACCGCGCGGATGCCCTTGCCGACGCCCTGGGCATGGAACGAGCGCGGCTCAGGCGCTGGGCGCGGGCCGGCATTGTGCTGTCGGCCGTCTGGACGCTGTCCGACCCCGATCCGTCAGAGGCGGACTGGCGCCATGCCGTGCATTGCGCTGAGGCGCTTGCCGGGTGATGCGACCCCTGCGGCCACCGTAACGCGGATTACGTCACGCAGACGCCCTACATGATGCCGGCGCGCCCGCCGAAGAAGCATGCAGGGGGTGGAGGCCGCGCCGAGGTCGCCGCGGGGCAGCGTCTGGTCGCCGCTGGCCATCGGCGTCGGCGTTGCGGCCCTGGTGCTGGCCCTGAGCGCGCTTGGCGCCCTCGGCTGGGCGCGCTGGCGACTGTACGACGTGGCCAGCGTGCTGGCGGCGAGCGCCGCGCCGGATCCCCACATCGCCATCGTCGGGATCACGGACCGTGACCTGGCCGCGTACGGCCGCTGGCCGTGGCCGCGCAGTGTGGAGGCACGGCTGGTCGACCGGCTGCACGCCGACGGCGCGCGGGTCATCGCCCTCGACCTGCTGCTGCCGGAGGCCAGCACGCCCGCGCAGGACCAGGCGCTGGCGGCGGCGTCGCGGCGTGCGGGCAATGTCATCTTTGCCAGTTACGCGACGCTCGGCCCGCGAGCCGCGGGACTGCCCGCCGCCACGGCCGTCACGCAGCCGGTCGCGGTCCTGCGGGCGGCGGGCGCCGTCGGATTGGTCAACGCCCTGCCTGCTTCGGACGGGGTGCTCAGGCGCGCGATCGCCGCTGTCCGCGTGAAGGGCCGTGTCATGCCATCCCTTGACCTGCTGGCCGCCGCAGCCCTCAGCGGCCGGCCCGCGCGCGTGGACGCCGGCGCGGTCAGCCTGGGCGCACACCGCCTGCACCTGCTGCCGGGCGGGGGCTACCTTGTGGACTACGTGGCGCCCTCATCGTTCCCCGTCGTCTCCGTCGGCGATGTGCTGGCGGGCCGGGTGGGCGCCTCGCTCCTGGCGGGGCGCGTGGTCCTCGTCGGCGCGTGGGCCGCCGGCCTCGGCGACCGCTGGCTGACCCCGATCGGTGGGCCGTGGCCCGGCGTCCTGATCCATGCCGAGAGCATCCACACGCTGCTTGACGGCGGTCTCGTCCTGCCTGGTGCCGCCTCGACGGCAGCCGCCGTCCTCGCCGCCGCGCTGGTCGGCGCGCTCCTGTTCGCCTGGGTCGGACCGTGGGTCGGCATGGCGGTGCTGGCTGGCCTCGCCCTCGCCGTGCTCGTGTGGGCCGCCCTCTCACTGGCGTACGGCGTGGCCGTGGACGCGGCGGGGCCTCTGGCCGCGCTGGTGCTGACCTGGGCCGCTTCACTGGCATGGGGCGTCTCGGCCGAGCAGCGCGCACGGGTTCGCATCATCACGCTCTTCGGGCGGCACGTTGGGCCGGATGTGGTGCAGTCCCTCATGGCCATGCCAGCCGGGGGGCCAGCCACCGCCGGCGACCGCCTGCCGGTGACGGTGCTCTTCCTGGACATGCGGGGGTTCACGGCTCTGGCGGCCGCCAGGAGCCCGGAGACCGTCGTCGCGCTCCTCAATCGGGTCTTTGACGCCGTGGTGCCGCTGGTGCTGGAATCCGGCGGCATGCTCGACAAGTTTGTCGGCGACGGGCTGATGGCCCTCTGGAACGTGCCCTCGCCCATGCCGGACCATGCGGTCCGGGCCGTCGGCACTGCGCTCGCCATGCAGCGGCGCTTGGCGGATCTGAACGAGCAGGGGCTGGGTCCGCGCGGAGCCCAGCTGGGCTTCGGGATCGGCATCGATACGGGGGAGGCCGTGGTCGGGACCGTGGGCACTCACAGCCGCCAGGAGTACACGGCGATCGGCGACACGGTCAACCTGGCCGCGCGCCTGCAGGAGCAGGCTGGGGCTGGCGAGGTGCTGGTGAGTGCCGCGACTTGGTCCGCCTGCCAGGACGCGCAGACCGGGCTGGCCGCCGAGCCGCGCGTGCTCGCCATCAGGGGGCGGAGTGAGCCGCTGCAGGTGTTCGTGTTACGGCCGGCGGCATGGGCAGAGGCTCCAGCGCAAGCCGCCCGGCTCGCCCTGCCGCAATGAAGGCGCGAGCCAGGTCCGGGTCGAACTGGCGGCCGGACTCGGCCTCAATCTCATGCAGCGCGATCTCGGCGGGCTCCGCCGTGTGGTACGGGCGGTCCGACGTCATGGCGTCGTAGGCGTCGGCGATGGCCACAATACGTGCCAGGAGTGGGATTGCCTGATTCCGCAGCCCGTCGGGATAGCCGGTGCCATCGAAGCGCTCGTGGTGGTGGCGCACCGCATCGCCCACAGGCTGAAGCATCAGGCCCGCGTTCAGGCGAGCGATCATGTCGGCCCCGAGCCGCGCGTGCTCGCGCACCTGCCGGGTCTCGCGGGCGTTCAACCGGCCGTGCTTCCGTAAGAGGAGCGGCAGGATCCCGAGCTTGCCGACGTCGTGCAGCAGCCCCGCCCACTCGGCCTGCCTGCGGGCCTCCCTGACCAGCCCAACGTGATCGGCCAGCACCGCGCAGAGTTGGCTCACCCGCTGGGAATGGCCTGCCGTGCAAGGATCCCAGGCCTCCACCGCCGCGATCAGCGACCGGATCAGGCCTTCGTGCACGCGCTGGGTCTGCTCGAAGAGCAGGCTGTTGGCCAGCGCAAGGGCGGCCTGGCGCGCCAGGGCCATCGCCAGCTGCAGGTCCTCGTTGTCAAATCGCCGCCGCTGGCGTTTGTTCACAAACTGAAGTGCCCCCAGCACCTGATGACCGGCCTCCAGGGGCACGCAGAGCAGCGTGCGCGTGCGGTAACCGGTCGCAGCGTCGACGTGTGATGCCCACAGTGGATAGCGACGGACGTCATGGACAAGGAGCCCGGAGCGGAGGACGACCGTCTGCCCGACCAACCCCTCCCCACTCCTGAGGTGGGCCTGACGCATCGCCTCCGCACGCGGCCCTCGGACGGCTCGGGGCGTGAGGCGCTCGCCGTCCAGTAGCCAGAACGTTCCCGCTTCAGCGTCGAGGGCGTGCATGCCATGCTCCAGCACGAGGTCGAGGACCGCATCGACCTCCAGGGACGAGTTGATGGCGTACCCGACCTGTACCAGCGTTTGCAGGCGGCGATACTCTTCGGCGGGTATCACGCACGGCTCCCCGCCCGCAGGACGAGACGCGGCCTCCGAAGTGACCTCTCCGCGGGTACCCACCATGGTTGTCACTCTTTCCTCACGATAGCGTCGCGGCGGCCTGGCCGGACGGTGTCACGGCGGACTTGCCATGACCCGTGGTCCCGCCGCCGGCGTTGCGCTGGCCGCCCGTGCCGGTGGTGGCCCCGTTGCTGTTGGCGCCGGTGCTGCCCTGTCTGCCGGCGGTGTTGCCGTTGCCGCCGGCGTTGCCACCAGCGTTGCTCTGGCCGCCTGTGCCGGTGGGGGCAGCGTTGCCGTTGGCGCCGGTGCTGCCCTGGCTGCCGGCGGCATTGCCGTTGGCGTTGCCACCAGCGTTGCTCTGGCTGCCCGTGCCGGTGGGGGCAGCGTTGCCGTTGGCGCCGGTGCTGCCCTGGCTTCCGGCGGTGTTGCCGTTGGCGTTGCCGTTACCGTTGTTGCCGTTGCCGTTCGAGCCGCGCCCGACCGACCCAGGCGTGCCTCCGTGGCTCGCCTGCCCACCGAGGATGCCGCCGGAGCCGCCGTCGTTGCCGCCTCCGTGGCTCGCGCCAACGGCCAGGGCCTGCCCGCTGAGGTCCGCGCCGGCTCCGCCCGTGGTCGTCACATGCCCGACGTACGCCTGCCCGGCCAGCTGGTTCAGGGTCTGCTGGATGGTGGGTAGCGCCGTCTCCAGCAGCTTCTGCTGGCTCGGCGTGCCACGCTGCGGCGCAAGGGCCTCGGCCACCCTCGCCACGCCCGCGTCAGCCACAGCGCGCGCCAGCCAGGCATCGACAGCGACACCGCTGACGGCTGCCGCCGGCGTCGCGGGCGCGCTCGGGTTGGCGACGGTGCTCTCCTGGTCCGCTGCGATCCGCACGGGAGTCCCCAGGCCGCCCATACCCGCCAGCGTGATCTGGCCCGAGAGGACGGCGGCCGAGGTTGCCCCCGAGGGTGCAACATCGATCAGGAACGTGGTCCCGCGGTCGGCGATCACGGCGGTGGGTGTCCGGATCTTCAGCTTGGACAGCCCACCGCCGAGGTCGAAGATGCGGGCGAGGATTCTGCCCACGAGCAGGCGGAAGGACGCGAGCCGAGAGCCCGCGGCGGCGCCAGGGTCGAGACTGGCGAGCTGCAGGTTGGAGTTGGGCGCGACATCGATGAGGGAGCCGTCGCTGAGCCGGATCTGCGCGCTGCCGTCGCCCGCCGTCACCAGGCTGTCGCCCGGCGCCAGCGCCTGGCCGGGCGCCACGCCGCTGGAGCCGCCGCCCGCGGTGAACAGCCGCACCCCGCCTGCGGCGGCGGCGATGTCGGCGGTGGGCTCAAGGGTCGGCTCGTCCACCGTCAGCGCCGCATCACCCACGTGCCAGGTCGCCTGGGCGCCCAGCAGGCCAATGAGCGACATCGGCACGTACACGCTTCCGCCCTGCTCAAGCGGGGCTGTGTCGAGTCTGATGGCGGCGCCGTCCAGGTAGGCTGTCGTGGATCCCGCGGTGACGCCGAGTCGCATTCCCGCACCGGTTGCTGTAACCTCCGGCCCGCCGGCCGGGTGGGTGACCCGCATCCCGAGCGCTTGGAGCAGCCTCCCGGCCTCGAAGTACCAGGTCCCGCCCCGTTGCAGGGCGCCCAGGGGCCCCGCGGCCGGCTGGCCGTTGACCAGCATGGATGCCGTGATCGGGGCGTCGGCCGCCGCCGCCGGCGGCACCATCACCGCCAGCACCAGCAGCGCCATGGCGGTCAGGAGCCGGAAGCGAAGCCACCAGGGCCGGTACGCCCGGTGCCCGACGCCGAGCACCCGATGGGTCAGCCAGGACCTCGCATCCATGCGAACCACCTCCCGCATCGTGCGGTAGAGCCCCCAGGCCATGGGCCGTCACATGCTGCCTCATCTCTTTATCGGAGAGCCGGCACGGACTTTTGAGCCCTGGGCGCCGAACGTCCCGGATGCCCATGACGGCGGTCATCCCCGACCGCGCCGCCTGCCCGCGATCCAGCCCGGCGCGGCCGCCCCTGGTCTCACGGTCCGGTCCCCGCCTCCGCCGGGAGGGCTTCCATGACCGGCACCGGTGCCCGTCTGCGCGAGGCAAGCGCCAGCACACCGAGTTCGGCGCCGTATCCCGCCAGCGTGGCCAGGGCGACCACGTCGACGGCTGGCCAGCGCAGCCCCCCGACGCCGAGAAAGCCCGCGGCCGTCAGCATGGCCAGGTTCGCGCTCGAGCCGGCGATGATGGCCCACGTGGATCGGGTCCGCACCAGCACCCCCTGCCAGAACTGCTGCTGCGCGACGAGCATGGGCAGGACCGTCATGAGGATGACCGCATCCATCGCCAGGGCCAGCACCGTGCCCTGGATCCCGATGATGCGCATGAAGTAGAAGGGCAGCCCCAGGGGCAGCAGCACCGCCACCACGGCCGTGGCGACACCCCCGACACCCATGGTGAACCGCCACAGGGACCGGTCGCCGATGCCGTCCGGCGAGGCGATGACCAGCTGCTGGGTCATGGTGACGGGGCCCTGGATCAGGAACAACGCCGCCCAGGCCACGGGCCACGCGGCCAGCGACGGCACGGCAAGCATGCCCCGCGCGAGCTGCGCCGCCGCCACCGTGCGGCCGAGGAACGACACGCCGTTCGTGAGGGCCAGCGGCAGAAAGAATACGATGAGGTGGCGCAGGTTGAGCGGCGGCCCGCTCCCGACGGGCTCGCCGGCCGCACGGGCCGCGAACGTGATGAACACCGCCTCCGCCGAGACCCCAGCGCGAGGG
>JAJYVM010000112.1 GCA_021792015.1 Bacillota bacterium
GTAGTGGCGAATGTCGCCGATGACCCCCTGGAGCCGGCCGACAAGGCGGTCCAACTCCTTTGCCTCGGGCGTATCGGCCACGCGCGCGCTGATGCTGTCCAGCGTCAGGCTGGCGCCATAGAGCGACTGGATCACGCCGTCGTGCAGGTCCATGGCGATGCGCTCGCGCTCCTCGACCACGGCCAGCCGCGACACCTGCGCATACAGGCGCGCGTTGATGATCGCCGTGGCCGCGTGGGCCGCGAAGCGCTGCAGGGCCACCTCGTCGTCCGCCGTGAAGGGCTGTCCGTCGATGGTGTCCGTCAGGTAGAGGCTGCCGATGATCTCCGTCTGCCAGCGTAGCGGCACCGCCAGCAGCCGCCGCATGACAGGATGGCCGACCGGGAAACCGGTGTACGCCGGGTGCGCGGCGATGTCGTCCACGCGCAGGATGGTGCCCCGCTGGATCGTGAGCCCGAGCAGGCCGCGACCCGCCGGCGGCGGTCCCAGCCGGGCCCGGAGCTCAGGGTCCATCCCCGCCGTGTAGAAGCCGTCGGTGATGCCGCCGGTGCCGACGACGGCAAGGGCGCCGTAGCGGGAGCCCAGGATCAGCCGCGCCGATTCGACGACGCGCTGCAGCACCGTCCCGATGTCGAGATCGGCCGCCATGTCCAGCGCGGCCTCGTGCAGGGCCTCGAGCTGCCGGCGCTGGCGCCGTTCGTCCGTGGCCACGACGCGCAGGTGGTCCTCCGCCTGCTGGAACATCCGCCACATGAAGGCGCTGTATGCGAGGATGCCGACGACCATGAGGGTTGCACCGATGCTGTGGGCCATCACCTGATCCAGCCGCCGCTCGAGCACCTCGTCCTCGAACGCTTCCAGCAGCAGCAGCAGCACGATGGGCACCCCGATGGCCCAGACCTTCAGCCGGTCCAGGGACCCGCCGAGCCGCAATTTGGCGGTCGCGCGTGTGCTGCTGTCCGTATGTGCGGGCGACATGATCCCGCTCCTCTTGGGGCTCCTCTTGGCCGAGCGTACCGCCGTCCGGCCGCCCGGACGCCGTCCGTTCGGCCATGCCAAATGGACCGACGCGGCAAACGCAAGCCGCGCCGCCCCGCTGAAGCCGCCGAGCGCGCGACGAAGGCCGTCGGAGCCGCATCACGACGTGGCGCCGCCCGGCCCGCCGCGGCGCCTATGCCCCGTCGGCCGGCCCTCCTCCGGTGTCCGTCGCTGTGCGACCTGTGCGACCCTGCCAGTCTCTCTCCAACGCCGTGCGCCAGCATCTGTCAGTGTCCGTCGCTGTGCGCCCGCGCCAGTCTCCGTCCGCCCCCGTCCATCTCGATCTGCCCCGCCTGTCTCCGTCTGCCTGTCTCCGTCTGCCTGTCTCCGTCCGTCGTCTCGGTCCTGCATGTCTCGGTCTGTCGTGTCGGTCTGTCGTGTCGGCCCGTCGTCTCTGCCCTGCCCGTCTCGATCTCTGTCTGTCGTCTCTGTCTGTCTAAGAAAGGATTCCCCCTGCGCTGTCGCGAAGGGAGCGCACAACCCGGCGTTTTCATCGGAACGCCGAACGCCCACCGACGGACCCAACACACCGGCTGGCGCCGCGGGCCGATGCGGCACGGCCATGCGGCACGGCCAGCCCACGTCAGGCCAGGCCCGCCGCGCGCAAGGAGGCCCCGCATGCCGACCCCGAGGAACGGCAACCGTACGGCCGCCGACCGAGCCGCCGCCGACCGCCTGCGCGGCCTGGAGGCCATGCTGGATGCCATCGCCGATTATGCGGTCATCACCCTGGACGCGGAGGGGCGGGTGGCCAGATGGAGCCGCGGCGCCGAAGCCCTGACCGGCCACGCGCCGGCCGAGGCCATCGGCCAGCCGGCCGCGATGCTGCGCACGGCCGAGGACCGCGACGCCGGCCTGCCGGAGCGCGACCTGGCGAGCGCGCGCGCGACCGGCCGCTGCGAGGTCGAGGGCTGGCGCCTCCGCGGCGATGGGCGCCGCTACTGGGCGCGGGGCGTCCTTACGGCCATGCGCGACGGCCAGGGCCGCGTGACGGGCTTCGTGGAGGTGACCCACGACGCCACGGCGGCCATGCGCGCCGAGACGATGTTCCGCGGCCTGCTGGAGTCGGCGCCCGACGCGATCGTCATCGTCGAGGAAAGCGGGCGCATCGCCCTGGTGAACCGCAAGACCGAGGAGCTGTTCGGCTACGGCCGCGCCCAGCTGATCGGCCACGACGTGGAGGTGCTGGTGCCGGAGCGCTTTCGCGCGCAGCACCCCGCCCTGCGCAACGGCTTCTTCGCGGCCGCCAGGGCCCGCCCAATGGGCGCCGGTCTCGAACTCTTCGCCGTGCGCCGCGACGGCAGCGAATTCCCGGTGGAGATCAGTCTCAGCCCCCTGGAGACCGACAGCGGCATCCTGGTCTCGGCGGCCATCCGCGACGTGACGGAGCGCCGCGACCAGCTGCGCCAGCTCCGGCGCCAGCGCGACGAGATCCTGGAGCTCTCGACCCCGGTCATCCAGGTCTGGGACAAGGTCCTGGCCCTGCCCATCATCGGCACCCTGGACAGCAACCGCGCCGCCCGCCTCACCGAGAGCCTCCTGGAGAAGATCGCCGAGCGCCAGGCCGAGGTGATCATCCTCGACATCAGCGGCGTGCCGACCATCGACACCATGGTGGCCCAGCACCTCCTGAAGACCGTGCAGGCGGCCACGCTGATGGGCGCGGTCAGCATCATGAGCGGCGTGCGCCCGGAGACCGCCCAGGCCATGGTTCACCTGGGCATCGACATCGGCCACCTGCGCAGCCGCAGCACGCTGCGCGACGCGCTCCAACTGGCCCTGCAGATCGTGCGCGACCGCGCCGGCGACGGCAGCCGCGCCGAGCGGACCGTCACTGGGGAGGGCGGCCTGTGAGCCAGATCGTCCCCATCCTCCGCATCGGCGACACCCTCCTCGTGTCGCTGCAGGGCGAGCTCGACGACACGGCCGTCATCCGCGTCGAGGACCAGCTGACCCGCGAGGTGGCGCGCACGGGCGCGACGGGCACGCTCATCGACGTCAGCGGCCTCTCCGTCGTCGACTCCTTCATCGCCCGCGTCATCGCCCGCATCGTGGGCATGACGCGGCTGCTCGGCTCCGAGGCGGTGGTGGTGGGCATCCAACCCGCCGTGGCGATCACGCTGGTCGAGCTCGGCGTCCCCATGGGCCACCTCGACACAGCCCTCAACGCGGAGCAGGGCCTCACCCTGCTGAGGCGGCTGCGGGCCAATGGCCACCGAGCTGGCTGAGCCGCGGGCCCTGGTGGTCCGCATCACCGCGGAGGCCGATCTGATCCTCGTGCGCCAGACCCTGCGGTCTGAGGCGATCGCCGCCGGCCTTGGCCTGGTGGACCAGACCAAGGTGGTCACCGCGGGCAGCGAGCTGGCCCGCAACATCCTCACGTACGCCACGGGCGGCCGCGGCGACGTGCGGATCGAGCAGGTCCACGCCGGGGAGCGGCGCGGCGTCCGCGCGACCTTCCACGACGACGGGCCTGGCATCGAGGACATCGAGCTGGCGATGCGGGACGGCTTCTCCACCCGCGGCAGCCTGGGCCTCGGCCTGCCGGGCAGCAAGCGCCTGGTGGACGAGATGACGGTTACCTCGGCCAGAGGGACCGGCACGACGGTCGTGATCGTGAAGTGGAAGCGCTGAAGGCCGAGCCTGCCCACCGCCGGCTCGAGGTGCGCGCCCAGGAGGACGTGGGGGCCCTGCGACGCGACGTGGCGGCCCTGGCCGCGGGCAGCGCCGTCCGCCCGGCCGACGCGGCGCTGGCCGTGAGCGAGCTCGCCACCAACCTGGTGCTGCACACGAGCGCGGGCGGCTACGTGCTGTATCGCCGCATGGCCGCGGGAATCGAGCTGATCGCCGTGGACCGGGGGCCGGGGCTGCCGGGCGTGCGCCGTCCGGGTCCGCGGCTGGGCGTCGGCCTCGGGACCGTGCGGCGCCTTTCCTCCACGTTCGACCTGTATTCGAGCCAGCCGGCCGGGACCGTTGTTTTGGCGCGCCTTTCGGCGCGCCTACCCTGCAATCGATGGTGCCGGTGGAGCGCGGTGAACGTCCCGCAGGGGGACGGGCCCGCCTCGGGCGACGCGTGGGCCGTGGCGGGCGACGGCCGCCTGGGCGCCCTGCTGGTCGACGGCCTCGGGCACGGTCCCGAGGCCGCGCTGGCCGCACAGGCCGCCGTCTCCGCCTTCGGCGAGGGTGCGGCGGCCGACGTCGAGGGGTTTCTGCACCGCGCGCACGAGGCCATGCGGACCACCCGGGGCGGCGTGCTGGCCGTCGCCGTCCTCGATCCGGTGGCGGGCGAGGTGCGCTATGCCGGCGTGGGCAACATCGCGGCCCGCCTGCTGGTCGGCGGGCGGTCGTCCGCCCTTGGAGGCCGCGCGGGCACCCTCGGCACACAGCTGGCCGCGCCTCACGTCCACGTGCAGCCCTGCCCCTGGGCGCCCGGCGCCACGCTCATCATGGCGTCGGACGGCCTGCGCAGCGCGTGGGACCCGTCCCCCTACCCCGGGCTGCTCGCCCACGACCCCGCCGTGGTGGCCGCCACCCTGCAGCGGGACTTCGGCCGGCCGGGGGACGACGCGACCGTGCTCGTGGTGCAGGACGTGCGGCCGCCGGAGGGCGGCTGACATGGCCGAAGCGGCGCAGGACACGACGCACGGCCTGAGGTTGGTGGTGGCCGGTCCGCCGCCACCACGCGGCGTGGGGCTCCGGGTGCCTCTTCCGGCCCGCGCCGGCGGCCCCGGACCCGATGACCCGATGGTGACGGTCACCGCCCCGCCGCAACGGCGCGACGGGCGGCTCCGGCGGGAGGGGGACGGGCGCTGAGCAGCGTGGGGATCGCGGCCGCGGCGGATGTGGCTGGGCTGCGGGCGCGGATCCTGGCCTGGGCGGCGGGCTGCGGCCTGCCCGCGCATGAAGGATGGCGGATCGCGCTCGGCGTGGCCGGCGCGGCGGCTGCGGCGCTTGCCCGCTGCGGGACCGCCCGCGTGGACTTCGCGCTGAGCGGGCCGCGGCTGGAGGTCACCGTCCGGGGCGCGGCAGCCGGCGATTGCGATCCGGCGCGCCGGGAGGATTCGGTGGTCCTGGGCTGGGCCCTGCCTGCGCCCTGCCCGGAGCCCTTCGCGCTGCCGGGGGCCGCCCCCGCCGACCCAGGTGCCGAGGACGGGGCGCTCCTGGACCTGCTGGCGGCGCACGAGGCCCAGGTCCGGGCGCTGACGGCGGAGATCGAGGCGACCAGCCACGGCCTGATCGCCGTGCACGCGGAGCTGGATGAGGCCCGCCAGGCGGAGGCGCGCCTGGCCGCCATCGTGCAGTCGTCGGGCGATGCGATGTACACGATCACGCCCGACCTGGTGGTGGCGACCTGGAACCTGGGTGCGCAGCTGCTGCTCGGGTACAGCCCGGGGGCCATCGTGGGTCATCCCGTCGCCGAGCTCATCCCCGCGACCGCCGCGACGCAGTTCGCCGACGCCCTGAACCGCCTGCGGAATGGCGAGCGCGCCGTCCGCTACGACGGCTGGCGGCGGCACCAGGACGGCTCGCTCGTGGAGGTCGGCGTCACCCTCTCCGCCATCCGTGACGAGGACGGCCAGCTGATCGGCTATGCGGCCGTGCTGCATGATCTCACCGAGCGGCGCCGCATCCAGGCCGAGATCGAGGCCGCGCGGGCGCGGGCGGAGGTTATGGCCGAGCGCGAGCGCATCGCGCAGGACCTGCACGACCTGGTGATCCAGCGCCTCTATGCAAGCGGCATGTTCCTGCAGCTGGCGCTGCGCGTGAAGGAGCGGGGCGAGCTGGATGCCCGCATCGAGCGGGTGATCGACGACCTCGACGCCACGATCGCCGAGATCCGCTCGACGATCTTCTCCCTCGGCCGGCCCGTGGCGGGTCTGCGGCGCCAGGTGCTGGAGCTGGCGACGGATGCCGCCGCCGTGATGGGCTTCAAGCCGCGGGTGCACTTCGAGGGCCCCGTCGACACGCTGGTGCCGCCCGAGGTCGCCGAGCAGGTCCTGGCGGTGGCACGCGAGGCGCTTTCCAACATCGCCCGCCACGCCCACGCCTCAGACGCAGACCTGACCCTGCGGGCCGGCGAGCAGATCACCCTGGAGGTCGCCGACGACGGGCGCGGCATGGGCGACACGACCCGGGCGAGCGGGCTCGCAAACATGCGCCGCCGGGCCGCGGCCCTGGGCGGGACGCTCGAGGTGCAGAGCGAGCCGGGGATGGGCACCCGGCTCGTGTGGCGCGTGCCGCTCCATGCATGATGCGTTCAGTCGGCGGCGCTCGGCACCGGGGCCGCATCCGCCATGCAGGCCTCCGCCTGCTCCCCGGTGACGACCTCGCGCTGCAGCAGCAGGTCGGCCAGGGCATCCAGCTGGGCGCGGCGCTCGCCGAGCACCTGCATGGCCTGGCTCTGCGCGCGCATCAACACGCGCTCGACCTCATCGCCCACGGACTCCGGCTCGTAGGTCAGGTGCTCGCCGAGACCCCAGTCGGCCACCATCTGGTGCGCCAGGGCGGTGGCCGCGCGCAGGTCGCCGGATGCGCCGTTGGATGGGCCGCCGAAGACCAGGATCTCCGCGGAGCGGCCGCCCATGAGCATCACGAGGCGCGCGTCGGCCTCCTCCCGGGTCACCAGCATGTGCTCGGGGGGCAGCAGGACCGTCTGGCCGCCGCTTCTCGCGCGCGGCAGGATCGACACGTACTGGAGCTGCTGGTTGCCGAATGCCCGGCCGCAGACCGCGTGCCCGGCCTCGTGGTAGGCCACGCGGCGCCGCTCTTCCGCGTCGAGCGTGCGGTCGGAGGCGATGCCGGCCACCGTGCGCTGATAGGCCTCGACCAGGTCGCCGCGCTCGATCTGCTTGCGGCCGGCTCGCACGGCCTGGATGGCCGCTTCGTTCAGCATGTTCTCGAGGTCGGCGCCCACCATGCCGGCGGTGGCCTCGGCCCAGTCCCGCGGGTCCACGTGGGGAGCGAAGGGCTTGCCGTGCATGTGCAGCTCGAGGATGGCGCGCCGCTCGTCGCGGCTGGGCGCCTCGAGGCTGACGATGCGATCGAAGCGCCCGGGCCGCAGCAGGGCCGGGTCGAGGGCGTCGGCGCGGTTGGTCGCGCCGACCACGACGACCCCGGCGAGCGGCGCAAAGCCGTCCATCTCCGTCAGAAGCTGGGTCACAAGGCGCACGTCCTCGGCATGCGGCTGGCCCGTGCTGCGCGAGCCCACCGCGTCGAGCTCGTCGATGAAGACGATGGCCGGCGCGGCCTTGCGGGCGGCGGCGAACAGCTGGCGGACGCGCTTCGGCCCCACGCCGACGTAAATCTCGTTGAACGCGGCGCCGGCGACCTGGAAGAACCGGGCCCCCGCCTCACCCGAGAGCGCCCGCGCCAGCAGGGTCTTGCCCGTGCCGGGCGGGCCCTCGAACAGCACCCCCTTGGGCACGCGGGCCCCGAGGGCGCGGAAGGCGTCCGGATCGCGCAAAAAGGCCACGATGTCCTCCAGCTCGCGCTTGGCCCGGGCAAGGCCCGCCACGTCGCTGAAGCGGATGGCGGACTGGTCGGTGGGGCGGTACTCGACCTCGACGGGCGCGCGCAGGCCATCCGGCCTGGCCTCGCTCGGATCCCGCCGCCCGACCACCCACAGCAGCCCGCCCAGGCCCGCCGCAACCGTCAGCGCGATCAGCCACCACGTCCAGGCAGGAACGCTGCCGCCGCTGCCCGCCGTGGCGCCCCAGATCGTCACCTTCGCCTGCAGGAGCCGGTTGAGCAGCTGGGGGTCGGGCACCGGGGCCACCTGGAGCAGGCTGCCGTCCTTCAGCGTCACGGCCAGCACGCTGGGCGATATGGCCACGCTCGCGACCCGACCCGCGGCGAGCAGGTGCAGGAAGCGGTCGTAGCTGGCCGTGGCCGCCGCCGGCTGCGACTGCCCCACGAACGTCGACGCCCCGGGCGTGTCGGCGGCCGCCCCGGTGCCGCTCATGCTCAACAGCGCCAATCCCATCGCACACGCCACCAGGACCCGCGTCCATGCCCGCCTGCGCTGCGACAAGGCCGACACCTCCCACCTGCGCCCCCATTGTCCCGTCCGCTGGAATCGGGCGGCATGTGCCAAGGGGGTCAAGCCCGGCGCCGGTCGGTCCGAGGCGGCGGGCCCATTCGGCCGCGGCTGGTGCTGACCGAGACCCTGATCATGCTGGTCGTCGCCGACGTGTTCTCCGAGGCCACGGCCCAGGCCCCGGGCGGCATCGGCAGCGCCCTGTCGATCGTGGGCATGCTGATCATCGGCCGGATTTGCGCTCCAGGCCCACCTGGCCAGCGGCCTGATGATGATCGTGGTGGCCGTCTCCGCCCTGGGCCAGTTCCTGGCGCTCAAGTACAATTCGGCACGATGCTGTGCTCCGTGGGCTGCGGCGACCTCATCGACCTCGACCGCAAGGCCCTCATCGTGGGCGTGGGCCCGGACGCGGGCACGAGCCCCGGCACGTTTCAGGTGACGCTGCCATACCTGACACCCGGCGCTGGACAGGGGGGCGGGACCTCGCCCACGGGCGGGGGCACCAGCGGGACCGGCGTGACGCCCGTCACCCTGACCGCGACCGGGGTGTACGTCGACGACGCCATCCGCAAGCTGCGCGGGGAGACGAACCGCTGCCTGGGCGCTACCGCATCTCGCCCTCGCTGCCCGCCGCGAAGAGCCGGCCCCACTCCTGGGGCAGCTGGGCGCGCACGTGCGCCATGGCCCCGTCGGCCACCGCGTCCGCCAGCACGTCGACCACGGCCCGGGCGTGGAAGACCGACTTGGGCAGGTCCACGCCCTCGCGCCGGCTGACCCGCCGGAAGAACTCGTCCAGGCTGAAGGCCTCGGCGAACTCCACATCGCGCATGGCGGAGGCCGCCTCGGGCGGCAGCTGCGCGGCCAGGTTGGCCGCCGCCCCGCCCGTCAGCCGCTCGGCCAGCGTGCCGAGGGTCGCCTGGATGGCGCGCTCGGCCTCCTCCCGCGAGGCCATGCGGCCGCGGTGCTGGACCGCGCCAAGGAGCTGCTCGTGCTGCAATGCCGGATCCTCCTCGCAGGGGCAAGATGCCCCGCTCGGCGGCGGGGCATCCACGCCCCGCCCAACCCCGGAGCGCCACCCGGGGAGGCCGTGACGTGCCGCGCATGCGCGGCACGATGCGACCGGCTGTTACAGCTTTGTAACCGGACGAACCCCCGTTTTCGACCGCGGCGCGGCGCATCCAGAACATTGGGAGGGAAACAACGGAGGGCACAGGTCGCCAGCCGAAGCCGGCGCGGACCCGGAACGCCGGCGGGGGGGACCCAAAGCACAGCGTCGTGGGGTGAATCCGGCCGCGCGCCGGACGGGGCTCCTTTCCCCGCACCCGTCAGCTGACCCCCCAGGCATCGCAACGGATCGCACGGGCCCCCCCGTGCGGTTGCGAGGTCCAAAGGAGGCGTCTCCGTGCAGCAGGCCGCGCGTGCGCCGCCGGCGGGCCGGCCCGGCACAGCCGAACACCGCCAAGGGGAGGCAGTCCCGTGCACCGACGCATCCGGATGGCTGCGAGCGCGGCGGTGGTGGCGCTGGTCATGCTGGCGCCCGGCTTCGCTTTCGCGCAGCAGGCCCCGTTCAACGATCTGGGCAGCGTGCCGTGGGCCACCCGGGCCATCGCGTCCCTGGCGCGCCAGGGTGTCCTGAAGGGCATCGGCAACGACATGTTCGGGCCGAACATGAATCTGAGCCGGGCTGAGATGGCCACAGTTCTCGGCCGCCTGAAGCACTGGCAGGCGGGCGCGAGCGAGCAGGCCGCCGCGCAGCGCTTCCACGACCACAGCACGATCCCCGGCTATGCCCTGCCGTACGTCGGCATGGCGGCACAGCTCGGCATCGTGCAGGGCTTCCCGAACGGCAACTTCGAGCCGCAGGGCACCCTCACGTGGGCTGACCTGGCGATCGTCGTCGCCCGCGCCTTCAACTACCCGACCGTCGCCCAGGCGCAGATCGCCGGGCTGCTCGGGCAGCTGGTGAACGGCGCGCAGACGCCGA
>JAJYVM010000113.1:0-7010 GCA_021792015.1 Bacillota bacterium
CTCCTCCTGCCACCCGCCCCTCTTCCGCCCCCACACCCCCCCCGCCGCATCCCATCCCCCGCTGGCCACCCCCCGGCTGCCGCTCCCCGGCTGCCGCTCCCCGGCTGCCGCTCCCCGGCTGCCGCTCCCCGGTCGCGGCTCCGCGCCCGCTACACCATCCGCCCGCGCGCGTACGTCCGGAAGGCGCGCGTGATCTCCACCTTGACGCGCTCGCCCACCCGGCGGCCGGCGCCCTCGATGTCGATCACGTAGCCCTCCACCCGCGCGATCCCGTCGGAGGTGTTGCTCACGTGTGGCTCCTCCACGCGCAGCTCGATGACCTCGCCCTCGCGCACGGGTCGGGCCAGGGCCTCGACCTCGGCGCGCGTGCCCACGGCGCGCACGTTCATCTTCTCGACGTGGATCTCGTCGGCGCCGCGCACGAAGATCGTGTGGCCGACCTCGCGCTCGAGCTCCTTGAGATTGGCGCCGCCCGCACCGATCAGCAGCGCCGCCACGCTGGGGTGAACCTCCACGAGCACGGCCTCGGCGTGGCTGCCCGCCAGGATGCGGCGGATCTCGGCCCGCACGCGCCGGCTGGCGCTCTCCTCGGTCAGCACCCGCCCACGGCCGTCACAGTACGGGCAGGGTTGCGTCAGCAGGTCGCGCAGGCTCTGCCGGCCCTTCTTGCGGGTCATCTCCACCAGTCCGAGCTGCGTCAGCCCGAGGACCACGGGCCGGCTGTGGTCGGGCCGGCAGGCCTCCTCCAGGGCAGCGACCACCCGGCGGCGGTGCTCGACGACCTCCATGTCGATGAAGTCGACGATGATGATGCCGCCGATGTCGCGCAGGCGCAGCTGGCGCGCGATCTCGGCGCACGCCTCGAGGTTGGTGCGGAACACGGTGTCGGCAAGGTCGGTCGAGCCGGTGAACTTGCCGGTGTTGACGTCGATGGCCGTCAGGGCCTCCATCTGGTCGATCACCAGGTAACCGCCGGACGGCAGCCAGACGCGGCGCCCCAGCGCCCGCTCGATCTCCTCGTCCACCCCGCGCGCGGCGAACAGGCCCGCGCCCGCCACCCCGTTGCCCGCTCCCGGCGTGTACAGCGTGACCAGGGGCTTGCCCTCGGGGGCGAAGCCCTCCAGATACTCCTGCAGCCGCGCGTACTCCTCCGCCGAGTCGACCAGGATGCGGCGGACGTCGGGGGTCAGCTGGTCGCGCATGATCCGCTGCACCAGCCCGAGGTCCTTGTAGAGCAGGGCCGGCGCCTTGGCCTTGGCGGCCTTGGCCCTCAGCGCCATCCAGGCGCGGCGCAGGGACTCGGCGTCCTCGCGGATCTCCTCCTCGGTGCGGCCCTCGGCCACCGTGCGCACGATGAAGCCCAAACCGCGCCCGCGCACCCGCTGGGCGATTGCCTTCAGGCGCTCCCGCTCGGCCTCGTCGGCGATGCGCCGGCTGACCCCCACGTAGTCGACGGTCGGCATGAGAACGAGGTAGCGGCCGGGCAGCGTGACGTGGCGCGTGACGCGCGCGCCCTTGGTGCCGATGGGCTCCTTGGCGATCTGGATCATGACCTCCTGGCCCTCGCGGACCAGGTCCTTGATGGACGCCTTGCGGGCGCGGGGCCGGCGCGCGGCGGCATCCGCGGCGTCCGCCAGGTCCTCGGCGACCTCGGCGACCTCCGAGCCCTCTGCGTCGGGAGGGTAGGCGTCGTCCACGAACAGGAAGGCGTTGCGCTCCAGCCCGATGTCCACGAAGGCGGCCTGCATGCCGGGCAGGACGTTCTGGACGCGGCCCTTGTACACGTTGCCCACGATCCGCTGGCTGAGCGGCCGCTCGATGTAGACCTCGACGAGGCGGCCGTCCTCGAAGATGGCGACACGCGGCTCAGCCCCATCGAAGCTGAGCACGATCTCCTTTTCCAAAGCGGGTGTCAGCTCCCGATTCCAAACGGGTCCAAATTTGGGCGGCTCGTGGCGCGCAACGCGCGCCATCGCCTGTCGCCCGCCATTATACTGCACGCCGCTGCCTCCTCGCCGCCAGGGCGGCGGTCTCCGCCGCCGCCTCCGGGCCAACACCTCGCCGCCGGGTGGCCCATGACCCCCTCATCCCCCGCCGCGCCCGCCGGAGGCCGGCTCCAGCAACTGCCGTGCCTGAGCGAGCGGCCCGTCCCGCTGCAGCGCCGCCAGCAGGGCGGCCTCGTCGGCCTGGCCGAGGACCCGGCCGTCGGCCCCCAACACCCAGATCACGTGGTAACGGCCGGGCGCGATGGCGCGCAGCAGCCCCTGGAGCGGCGCGTCGGCGCTGACGGCCAGCGGCCGCACGGGAAGCGCCCCGCCCCGTGCGGCGAGGGCGGCGCCCCGGCCCAGGAGGTCCCGCCACGTCCGCAGGTCGGGCAGCCAGCGCTCGCGGCGGGCGCCGACCCACGCGAAGACGGCGAAGACGAAGGCGCCGGGCGCGATGGTTCCGCGCAGGGCCCAGAGGCCTGCGCCCGCCGCGCCCAGGGCCACGGCCGCGGCATAGCCGGCGCGCACCACGACGAGGGTGGCGCGGCCGTACCCCATCCGGCCGGCGAGCAGGGCGCGGGCGAGGCGCCCGCCGTCGAGCGGCAGCGCGGGCACGAGGTTGGCGACACCCAGAGCCAGGTTGACGGCCTGATAGTAGCCGGCGAGGTGGGGGTCGAGCCAGGCGTTGTCCTTGGCCCAGGTGGTGGCCCCATAGAGCAATAGGCTCCCCAGCGGGCCGGCCATGGCGACGGTCGCCTCCACCCCCGGCTCGGCCGCCGCCAGCCCCGGAATCCGCGCCATTCCGCCAAACGGCAGCAGGTCGACCCGCTCCACCTCCAGCCCGCAGGCTGTGGCCGCGGCGATGTGCGCGGCCTCATGCGCCGCCAGGGCCACCAGCAGGAGGATCACCTCGCGCCCGAGGCCCCCGGCCGCGGCCAGGGCAAGGATCGCCACAAAGAGCGGGTGGACCCGGATCTTAACGGCTGCCGGCTTTCTTGGCGCCCGTGGACGCGCCGGGGGTGCCGCCGCGCACCACGAGGCCCAGGTACGGCGCCGGGTTGACGGGCCTGCCGTGCAGCCGCAGCTCGAAGTAGAGGTAGGGGCCGAAGCGCGAGCCCACGCGGCCAGTGGTGCAGACCGCCTGCCCCTGGCTCACGTGCGCCCCGGGCTGCACGAGCAGCGACTCGCAGTGGGCGTACAGCGACGACCAGCCGTCGACGTGATTCAGCAGAACGTAGCGGCCCAGCGTGGCGGACGCCGTGGCCGCCAGGACCTGTCCAGCGGCGATGGCGTGCACCGGCGCCGACGCCGTGGCCCAGAAGAGCACCCCCTGGCTGGGCGCCGTCTTGCCGCCGCCGCCGGGGACCGGGACCGGCGCGCCGAAGCCAACCGCCACCGGCGCCTGCAGGGGCACGACCAGCTTGCCCATGGCGGTGGATGAGCCCGACGGGGGCTGCGTGCTCGCCGGCGGGCTGGCGGCAGCCGGGGAGCCGGCCGCGGCGGCGGGCAGGCGGATGCCCTCCTGGCGCAGCCATCCCGCCAGGCCCGGCACGTCCGCCACCAGCCCGCGGGCGATGGCCACGGGGTTGTAGTTGCGCTGCAGCGTCCAGCGCACGGCGGCCGCTGCGTCCCCGCCCGCCACCCCCGGCAGGGAGGTCGCGGCGAGCACCGCGGCGGCCAGGATGATGGCGCCCGCAAGCTGGCGGAGGAACGGCTCGCGCAGCACGTCCCCGCCGCCGGCACGGAGGCGGCGCACCCAGCGCGGGCTGCGCGGCCGCAGCAACTCAGCCGGAAAGGCCTCACGCTCCGGACGCTCGCCGACGGGCGGCATCCGCCACCACGGGCCGCCGAAGTCGGGCTCCGGCGGCGTCGGGCCGGCGACCTGGTCCTCAGGCGGCGGCGACACGTGGACGTCGATGAAGGGCGCCTCGGCGGGAGGAGCCGTGTCCGCACCGGCCGGCGGATCGGCGGGCGGCACGCGGATGCCGTGCCGCGCTGCCCAGGCGGCGAAGCGGTCCGACGGCCCAAGCCCCATGGCCAGCCCTCCCCAGGGCATGGGTATGGCCGTGGCGCGGGGGGTATGTCGGGCGTCGGGAGCGAGTCGGAGGGAGGAGGCGGTCGGCCGTGGGTCCGGACTGGCCGCGCAGGAGCGCGGAAGGCCTCTGGACCGCGGCGCAGGCGGTGGTATGCGCGGTCGGCCGAGTGCCAAAAAGTCGCGCGCTGGGACGGCACGCTGGGTGCTCGCGCTGTGGGCACGCCGCCGCCCCAGCCAACACGGGCGCGCCCGCACGCGCCATGATCGAACACTTGCGGATGGCCTGGTCATCGACACCTGTGGCCAGCTGATGCGGCAGCACCTGCTCGCCCGCACGGGGCCGACCATCGGTGCCGCCGGGGTGCCGGGCAACCCCGCGGAGTCGCTGTTGATCGAGGCCCTGACGGGGACAGCCGACGACCTGCCGCGGATGCGGTTCGGCGCCCCGCCGCTGCCGAAGGCGGACATCGTGATGATCGAGAACTGGATCCGGAAGGGGGCCAACGACAACTGAGCGCGCGCGGTCCCTTCGCCGATCAGGTCGCTGTCGTCACGGGATCCAGCGCCGGCATCGGGCTGGCCGTCGCCACGGCCTTCGCCCGCGAGGGCGCCTCCGTCGTCGTCAACTCCCGCGACGCCGCTCGCGCGGCGGAGGTCGCCGACGGCCTGCGGCGCCAGGGCTGGTCCGCCGCGCCGGTGGCTGCGGACGTGTCGGACCCTCCCCAGGCCGAGGCCCTGATCGATGCGGCCGATCGGATGTACGGGCGGATCGACGTGCTGGTGAACAACGCCGGCACGGGATCGGTCGTGCCGGCCCTCGAGATGACGCCCGAGGTTTGGCGGCGGGTCGTCGACCTCAACCTCGGCGGCACGTTCTGGTGCGCCCAGGCCGCCGCCGCGCGAATGATCCCCCGCGGCCGCGGCGTCATCGTCAACATCGGCTCGCTCTTCAGCCACAGCGCCATCCCGCTGCGTGCGGCCTATGCTGCCAGCAAGCACGCGGTCGTCGGCGTGACGCGCACCCTGGCTGTCGAGTGGGCGCCCCACGGCATCCGGGTCGTGGGGGTCGATCCTGGCTACGTGCGGACCCGCGTGATGGCGGGCAGCCAGGCGGCCGGGGGATTCACGGATGCCGACATCGAGCGCCGCACCCCGCTCGGCCGCTTCGCCACCCCGGAGGAGGTGGCCGACGTCGTGCTCTTCGTGGCTTCGCCGCAGGCGCGCTTCATGACGGGCGTTCATGTCCCGGTCGACGGCGGCTGGCTGGCCTACGGGGGCTGGTGACCGCGACCGCCGCAGGCGGGCGCGACGCTACGCCCCCTCCCCCGCCAGCTCCGCCATCCGTTCGGCGATCGTGCGCAGGGTCTGGCGCCGTGTGCCGCGGCTGCGCGTGGCGGCTCGCCCCAGGTCCGCGACCAGGCCCGTGAACGCCGCCCGCCAGCCCCGCACGCGCACGCCGCCACCCACCCTGACGGCGCCGTCGATAAGGACCTCCACCTGCCGGCTGAGGCCGTCGATGTTGCGGATGGCCGCGAACTCGTCCTGGCTCAGCAGCAGGTCGATGGGATCGCCCGGCGGCACGGCGCCCGCCGCCGGCCGCAGGTCCCAGCGCGTGGCCTCCCAGCCGCGGATGAAGCCGTTGTCGACGCAGTCGGAGCAGGCCCACTCGATGGTGTCGTCCTCATGGCGGATGAGGTCGATGTGGCCGGGGCAGGGCACGCGGCCGGGCCGCCGCCGGCAGGGCAGCGCAGTCAGCACGATCTCCTCGCAGCCATGCAGCGATGCCGTGGCCGCGATGCGCGCGTAAAAGGCGCCAACGCGGCCGGGGTGGCCGGGAACCAGACACCCGCCGTCGTCGAGGAAGTGCATGAGGTCGACGACGTACGAGGCCAAGCTCGGCGATCACCCCGATTGCGTCGTTTGGGGGCGCGCGGCGTGACGCCGCGCGCCGTCGCTGCTACAGCTTGCTGTCCGAGGACTGGAGGGGGGGATTTGCCTCCACCAGGTCGGCATACTTCAGGCCCGTGCCCGTGTTGACCACGAGCACGCGCTCGGATGGCTTGATCCAGCCCTTCTCCCGCAGGTTGCCGACGGCCGCCGCGGCCGCCGCGCCCTCGGGGCAGGCAAACACGCCGGCCAGGGTCGGGATCTTGCGCATCATGGCGCGGGTCTGCTCGTCAGGGACGGCCACGGCGCACCCGTCGCTCTCGTAAATCGCGCGCAGGACCAGGAAGTCGCCCAGCGCCTTCGGGATGCGGATGCCGGCGGCGATCGTCTCGGCGCCCTGCCAGACCTCGGAGGCGTCCGCGCGGGCTTCGAAGGCCTTGACGATCGGCGCGCACGTGGCCGACTGCACGGCGACCATGCGCGGAAGGGAGCCGCGCCACCAGCCCAGCTCGCGCAGCTCGGCGATCGCCTTCCAGATGCCGATGAGGCCGACGCCGCCGCCGCACGGATAGAGCACGACGTCAGGGACACGCTGGCCGGCGAAGGCGTCGAAGATCTCCAGGCCCATCGTCTTCTTGCCCTCGATGCGGTACGGCTCCTTGAGCGTGGCGGCGTCGAACCAGCCGTCCTCCTTGGCGGAGCGGGCCACGATCTTGCCGGCGTCGCCGATCAGGCCGTTCACCAGCACGACCCGCGCGCCGTACGCCGTGCACTCGCGCTTGGTGAGGTCCGGGGCGTCGGCGGGCATGGCCACGCCGACCTCGATGCCGGCGGCGGCCCCGTAGGCCGACCATGCCCCGCCCGCGTTGCCGGCGGTCGGCAGGGCGACGCGCTTGATGCCCAGCTCGCGGGCGCGGGCCATGCCCACGGCGGCGCCGCGGGCCTTGAAGGTGCCGGTCGGGTTCAGCCCCTCCTCCTCGATCCAGAGGTCGGGGACGCCGAGCGCTTCACCGAGGCGAGGCGCGCGGAGAAACGGGGCGCCGCCCTCGCCGAGCGTCAGCACGCCCTCGGCGGATTGCACGGGCAGCAGCTCGTGATAGCGC
>JAJYVM010000113.1:7020-10001 GCA_021792015.1 Bacillota bacterium
ATCTCCGGGGAGCCCCCGTCGCGCTTCAGGGCCGCCAGGTCGTAGCGCGCCAGCAGCGGGCTGCCGCATTCGCACAGGCTCTGCACGCGATCGGCCGGGTGGCGCTTGCCGCATTTGGGACATTCGAGGTGCGAGAGATAGGAGTACCGCAACGTCCGCATCCCTTTCCGCGGGACATTCGGGCCCCGCGACCGAGGCCCTGTGAGGACATTCGGCGGTATCGGGTGCGGACCTGCCTCTATCATTGTGGTATCACCATTCTCCGCGGGACCCGTCGTTCGCAAGCCCCAGGCGCTGAAGTTCGGGTTGGCGGCGACCATCGTGCCGCCCCTCGGCTTCGGCCTCGCCTACCTGACCTGCTGCGGCGCGTTCCGGCGATGGCCGGGATCTCCTCTAGCCGTGGCCAGCCCACGCACCCTCCCCGGCGAGGTACTGCGGCCCGGGGCCGCGGTGGGCCGCCACGTCGCCGGGGTTGGCCAGCTGGCAAAGGCCCAGGGACAGGCAGCCGCAGCCGATGCAGGTGTCCAGGCGGTCGCGCAGGCCCTGCAGGAGCGCGATGCGGCGGTCGAGGCGCGGACGCCACGATGAGGCCAGATGCCGCCAGTCGTCCGCGGTCGGCGTGCGGCCCTCCGGCAGCGAGGCGAGGGCGGCCCGGATCTCGTCCAGGCTGAGGCCGACCTGCTGCGCGATGCGGATGAAGGCAACGCGGCGCAGGGCGCTGCGCGGATAGCGGCGCTGGCCGCCGGCCGTGCGGCTCGACTGGATCAGGCGCCTGCGCTCGTAAAAGCGCAGGGCCGAGGCCGCCACGCCGGAGCGCGCGCTCAGGGCGCCGATGGTCAGCTCAGGTTCCATGCCGCTCTCCGTCCTTGACTTAAAGTTAACTTCAACTCCTACCATCGTAGCAGCGGAGGCGCGGGCGTGGGTGCGATCCAGGCGGCGATCGAGCGCGAGCTGCTGGCATGGCCGGGGGTGGAGGCGGCGCCGCACCGCTTCGGCGGGGTGGAGTTTCGCCTCCGCGGCCGCGAGATCGGGCACCTCCACGGCGACCGCCTGGCCGACCTGCCCTTTCCCCTGCGCATCCGCGATGAGGTGCTGGCGTCGGGACGCGCCGTGCCGCACCACATCCTACCGGGCTCCGGCTGGGTGAGCTGCTGGATCCGGGGCGAGGCGGACGTGGCCAACGTGGTGAGCCTGTTTCGCCTGCAGTACGACCGGGTGATGGCGAGGGCATGAAGGCGCTGCCGGACGGGCGGGTGGCGCTGGTCACCGGCGGCAGCCGCGGCAGCGGCGCGGCGACGGCGGCGCTCCTTGCCCGCCACGGGGCGCGGGTGGCCACGCCGGAGGATGTGGCGGGGGCCATTCTCCTCCTCGCCTCCGGGCAAGCCGGGTTCGTGACGGGGACCTCGCTGCCGGTTAGCGGCGGGATGCTGCTCCACTGACGCCTGATTGGGAGGGATGGGCGGATGACGCGGCTCTACCTGGCGACTGGCGACGCGCTGGCCGTCGTGACGCGCCGGAACGGGACATGGCAGGCGGATGTGACCCTGCAGGCCCAGCCCACCCAGTGCGTGGCCACTGACCCGCGCCGGCCCGAGGTCGTATACTGCGGCACCTTCGGCCGCGGCCTGCTCAGAAGCGGCGACGGCGGCCTGAGCTGGCAGCCGGTCGGCGCCGGCATCGCCCACGGCGAGGTCATGGCCGTGGCCCCCAGCCGCGCGGAGCCTGGCGTGCTCTGGGCCGGGACGGAGCCGAGCGCCCTCTTCCGCTCCGAGGATGGCGGCGCGACCTGGCAGGAGCGGCCGTCGCTGCGCGAGATCCCCTCCGCCCCCACCTGGAGCTTTCCGCCGCGGCCGTGGACCCACCACGTGCGCTGGATCGAGCCGGACCCCGCCGTCGCCGACCGCCTCTTCGTCGCCATCGAGCTGGGGGGCGTCATGAAGAGCGAGGACGGCGGCCGGACCTGGCAGGAGCGGGCAGCCCTGCGCACGATCCCGTCCAACCCGACCTGGAGCTTTCCGCCGCGCCCGTGGACGCACCACGTGCGCTGGATCGAGCCCGACCCGGCCGAGGCCGCGCGCATCTTCGTGGCCATCGAGCTGGGCGGCGTCATGAAGAGCGAGGACGGCGGCGTCACATGGGAGGACCGGAAGCCGGGCGCCAAGCTCGACGCCCACACGCTGCGCGCCCACCGGCTGGCGCCGGGGCGGCTCTATGAGGCGGCGGGCGACGGCTACGCGGAGACGGGCGATGGCGGCGCCACCTGGCAGCCGGGCGACGCAGGGCTTGGCTGGCGCTACCTCTGGGGCATGGCCGTCGACCCGGCCGACCCGCAGACCGTGGTCCTCTCCGCCTCGCCGGGGCCGCGCCATGCCCACGACGCCGACTGGGGCGACAGGTCGTGGGACGACGAGCACGAGGCGGGACGGCGCCGCGCCCCCCAGGGCGTATACAGCGGGCGCCCGCCGTGGGCAGGCTACGACTGGCACGGCCCCGAGGCGTGGCTCTACCGGCGCACGGGCGATGGCCCGTGGCAGGCCGTGACGGAGGGCCTGCCGGATGCCCGCGGCACCCTGGCCTACGTGCTTGCCGCTGACGAGGCCGAGGCGCATGTGCTGTATGCCTCACCCTGGAGCGATGCGATCTACCGCTCGGCCGACGGCGGGCGCACCTGGGAGCGGCTCGACGTCGCCTGGCCCGAGGGCCACACCGCGCGCCGCGTGAACGCGCTGGCGGTCTCGACGGCATAGGCCGCGGCCACCGCTGCCCAAGGGCGGCGGAACCGGCCCGGCGCGCCGTCCTCCCCACCCGCCGGCTGTCGCGCGCATGATCGAGGCGGACGCCGCAGGGCGTCCGCCTTCACGAAGCGGCGGGGCCGGGCCGGCACCCCGCCCTCCCCCACCCGCCGGCTGTCGCGCGCATGATCGAGCCGGACGCCGCAGGGCGTCCGCCTTCACGAAGCAGCCGGGCCGGTGCCGGCACGC
>JAJYVM010000114.1 GCA_021792015.1 Bacillota bacterium
CCGGACCGGCGACGTCCATAGTCACCGTCCCCGCCGCGGCCTCGGCTCGGCTCGGCGCGTACCGCCAGACCCCGCCGGCGCCCAGGACGTAGACGGCCCACGCCCCCGCCACGACGCCCGGCGCGGTGGGCCGCAGGGTGGCCGGCTCCGGCACGGCCAGGGCCGGCCCGGACACCGTGAAGGCGCAACTCAGCGCCACCAGGCCGGCCGGCAGCCCGCGCGGAGCCGGGCAGGCCTCCGTCACCGCGAGCGATTGGCCCGCCGCCACGGCCCCGGGCGGCAGCGGCAGGGTGAACGCCCCATCCCCCGTCGTCAGGGTGCCGCCGCCGGTTCCGACGACACCGCCCGTGGGCACCGCGGGTGAGCCGCCGCCGCTCAGGCCCGGTCCGCGGGACGGGGACACGACCGCCAGCGTCAGGGTGCCGCTGGCCGTCCGGCCCAGGGCGTCCGTCACCATGATCTGGAGCGTGGCCGTGCCGGTGGCGGCCGGCGTCCCGTACACGGCACCGGCCGCGGCGTCGAAGCTGAGCCCGGCGGGCAGGCTGCCCCCGGTCAGCGTCCAGGTGTACGGAGGCGTGCCGCCGGTCGCCGAGACCGCCTGGCGGTAGCCGACCCCCACCGTCGCGACCGGAAGTGCCGCGGACGGCACCGCCAGGGGGGCCACGACATCCACGGGCGCCGGCGCCAGCGCCTGGGGCGTGCCGCTCGCGCTCGAAGCCTCGCGCACCTCGAAGTCCGAGGTACCGGGCGTCGCGGGCGCGACCGCGCCCGCATCGACGATGCTCAGCGTGTGGTTGGGCGCCAGACTGATCCCCGATACGATGACGGTCTGGCCGCTCACGCCGACCTGTCCCTGCGAGGCCGTCCAGCTCCCGGGCGCCGGCGCGCCCCAGCCGGTGGGTACGGTCAGGTACACGGCGCCCGCCACCGTCCCGTCGGCCCCCGCCGTGAACGTGAAGCTGAGGGCGTTGCCGGTGCTGCCGGCCACCACGCTGCCGGGCGCCACGGTTACGGCGCCGCTGCCGTCTGGCAGCGGCGCGAACACAAGCGGCCCGCTCGGGCTGGCCGGGATGGTGTCCGCGCTCGTGGTGATGGTCATGTCGCCCGCCGGGTACGTGCCGCTGGGCGGGTTCAGCACGCCCGCGATCCGCAGGGACACGGGCGCGGAGGCCGCCAGCGCCCCCGGCAGGGCGATCCGCACGCTGCTGCCACCGCCGCCGGACACGGCCCCGGCCACGGTTCCGTTCAGCGTGTAGTCCGATGCCACGGCAGGCAGCATGGTCCCCGCCGGCGCGGTCACGTAGACCGCCTGTCCGACCGTGAGGGCGCCCGTGACGCTGGTCGTGAAGGTCAGGGTCCACGTCGAGGCCAGAAACCCGGTCTGCGGGCTGGCCGTCCAGCCAATGCCCGTGACGGTCGGCGGCGGCAGCACGGTGAGCGGGACGCGGGCGGTCGCGGACGTGAAGTCCGTGGCGTCCGACGGCGCGAACGCGGCGTCGATGGTATACGACCCGGGCGGCAGGACGAGCCCGGCCGCTGGCTGGCCGCCGACGGTGTACGTGAAGGTGCCGAGTACAGCCAGGCCGCTGAAGGAGGCGGCTGCATCGAGCTGCGCCTGGCCCAGCGCCGTTCCGTCGGCCACGGGCGCCGGCGGGGTCCACGCGATCGCCGGGGCGGCCAGGCTGACGCTGAGCGTCGCGGCGCGGGTGGCCACGCTGCCGCAGGTATCGGTGAGCAGCGCCCGGTACTGGTTGCCGCTGTCGGCCGGGGCGGCCGTCAGCTGCAGGGTGGCCGCCGTCGCGCCCGGGATGCTCGTCCAGGTCGCGCCCCCGTCGGTGCTGACCTGCCACTGGACCCGGATGGCGGAGCTCCCGCTGCCCGCCGCCGTGAAGGAGACTGGCGCCGTCGCCGCGGCGCTGGCGTCGGCGGGCTGCTGCGTGACGGTCAGGGCCGTGTCGACGCCGAGCGTGGCGGGATCGGAGGGTGTCGTCCCGGCCGGGTTGGCGAACACGGCCCGGTAGAGCTCGCCGTTCTGCCCCGCGGTCGTGGACGCCACCTGCAGCGTCCCGTAGACGGCGCCGGCCACCGTCTGCCACGTCGAGCCGCCGTCCGTGCTGCCCTGCCACTGCACCGTGGGTGCGGGCGCGCCGGAGGCCGCCGCCGTGAACTTGGCCGGGCTGCCGGCGCAGACGTACGCGGCCGCGGGCTGGGTGGTCACCACGGGCGCCACGGCCGTCAGGATGGTGACCGGGACGTCGACCGTCTGGCCGTCGACCGAGACCGCGATGGTGGCCGGTCCCGACGTCCCGCCCGCGGTGAACGTCGAGCTGGCCTGGCCTGAAGCGAGGCCGGCGCTGGACGGGCGGAGGGTGCCCTGGGCCGAGGTGAACGCGACGGGCGTCCCGTCAGGCAGGGCGCCGGGTGTGCCGCCGCCGGAATCGTGCGTCATATCCGCCGTCACCGTCAGGCTCTCGCCGCCATACACGCTGGTGGCGACGGTGCTCGCCCGGAGGACCATCCACGGGCTCGTGGTGGCGTTTCCGGCCACCGCATCGCAGCCCGGGGCGCCCGGCCCGGCGTTGCAGCCCCACCAGAGATCGGTCGCCGCCATGACGGGCCCGCCGTTGTAGACACCGCTGCCCGCCGGGGCCGTGTTGCCGGCGATCCGGTCCAGGCTCAGGGCCGGCGCACCGCTCGCCACGAAGAGGCCGCCGCCCTCGCCGTCCGCCTGGTTGGCGGTGAAGGTGGAGGCCGAGATGGCGGCCGGGTCTCCCGCCAGGACGGACACGAACATGCCGCCACCCTGGCCGCCGCCGCTGGCCACGCCGTCCGCCGTGTTGCCGGTGAAGGTCGAGCCGGTGACGCTCAACCCTGCCACCTGGCTGGTGAAGACGCCCCCGCCGTCGCCAACCGGGGCGGTGTTGCCGGAGATGGTGCTGCCCTGGATGGTGAGGCTGCCGCCGCCCTCGAAGGCGATGCCGCCGCCGTTGGTGGTCGAGGTGTTGCCGTACACGGCGCTTGCCACGATGCTGAGCGCATCGTTCGGGCCACCGGCGAGGATGGCGCCGCCGCCGAAGTGCGCGGCCGACCCGCCCGTCAGCGAGAGGTCCTGCACCGTCACGGTCACATGGCCGGCGACGCTCGGGTCCACATTCAGCACGCGGTCCGCGTACGTCTGCCTCACGACCGTGGCGCCGGCCCCGCCCGTCCCGAGCAGCGTGATGGCCGCACCTGAGGCGGTTCCCACCTCCAGCGCCGGCCCCGTCAGGACGTAGGTCCCGCCGGGGATATCCACCGTCACCGGACCGCTGGCGGCGTTGGCGGCGGCAATTGCATCGCGCAGGCTGCAGGCCGGTCCGGGGCAGTTGGCGGCGTTGGCCGTCGTGGGGTCATCCACGCGCGTGGTGACCTGGATGGTGGTCTGCGCGGCCACGGCGGTGCCCGGCAGCACCATCCCGGCCAGGACGGCCACGGTGGCCAGGGCCGCCACGGCACGACGCAACGCCCCGGTCCTCACGACCGGGCCGGGAAGATGCCCTGGAGGGCGATGACAAAGTTCAGCGTCAGGTAGGGCGGCATGTTGTCATGCGCCTGGCCGCCGCCGGTTTGGGTCAGGGCGTCCGGCGCCATGGCCGCCAGGCCGGTGGAGCCCTGGGTATACATCGTCTCGCCACGCGCCGCCGCCGGCTCCGCCCACACCAGCCCCCCCGGCTCCGCGGACGTGCCAGGCGCGGCCGCGGCGGACACGCCGTGCGTGTGAGACGGCAGCTCGGACACCGTCAGCGTGACGGCGGCTTCGCCGCCCGTCTGGCCGACCGCATAGAGCGACAGGCCCGGGCCCTGCCCCTGGCCCAGCGGCGCCGCGCCCTGCAGATTGGGGAGGGCAAACGTGGTCTGGGCGTTGCCACCATAATTCGTGCCCAGGAGGGCGAAGAGCGCCGTGTTCTGGTCGATCGGCAGGAGCTGGCCGTCGCAGTACGCCCAGCCCGTGGGCGGGAAGTTGAACGCCACCATCCGGATCTCGCCGAGGAATTGGTCGCTCATGGCTGCCCCTCTCAGCTCCGGCTCGGGAAGATGCCCTGCAGGGCGATGGCGAAGCTCACGGTCAGCGCGGGCGAGCGGTTCTCGTGCGGCCCCGAGCCCCCCGCCGGATCCACGGCCCCTGCGTTGAGCGATGTGGTGCCGGTCGCCGCATACGCCGGCAGGCTCCCGTCGGCCCAGTAGGCGTTCAGTGGACTGCTGGCGTCGGCCGCGTTCGGGCTTGCCGACACGGGATGGGTGTGGGCCGCCATCTCGGCTGTCGTCAGGGTATGGGTCTCCTCCCCGCCCGCCTGCCCGAGGACGAAGCTGCCGCTCATGTGGATGGGCACCCGGCCACGCAGATCCGGCAGGGCGAAATTGTTGATGCCGTCCCCCCCGAAGGACGTGCCGAGGAGTGCAAAGAGGGCCTGGTTTTGGTCGATCGGCAACAGCTGCCCGTTGCACAGGGCCCAGCCGTTGGGCGCAAAGGCGAAGGCCATGATCCGGATCTCACCCACGAATGGATCCGCCACGTGTGGCCCCCCTCACGCCTGCGTCGGATAGGTGCCCTGTAGCGCGATGATGAAGGTGAGCGCCACAAACGGCAGCATGTTGTCGTGGGCCTGACCCGCGCCCGCCGGCTGGATGGCCGGGGCCATCGCGACGGTCGCGCCCGGGCTGGCGAACTGCTGCACGGCCGTGCTGGCTGCCCAGACCTGCCCGCTCGGATCCGGCGACGTGCCCGCCGCCGCGCTGGCCTGCGGCACATGGCTGTGGCTCGGAAGCTCCGAGGTCGACAGGGTCACGGTCTCGACGCCGAAGGCCTCGCCCAGGCTGTAGGTCGTGCCCGAGCTACCGGCGCCCTGGTGCACGGGCACACGGCTCCGGAGATCCGGGAGGGCGAAGGTGCTCGTCCCGTCGCCCCCGTAGGTCGTGCCGATGAGTTGGTACAGCGATTGGTTCGCGGCGATCGAAAGCAGCGACCCGTCGCACATCGCCCAGCCGCTCGGCGCAAAGTTGCCGGCGAACAGCCGGATCTCCCCGATGTAGGGGGTACTCATCGCCCCGCCTCCCCGACCAAGCGGCTGAAGACCGCCTGATATCGCGTTCCATCGGAATCGCGGCCAACCGGCACCAGGAAGATGTCAAACGCGCCCAGCGCCGCGTGGACCAGCCGGTAGGTCCCCTGGCGCCCGACCGGATCCCGAGATCCGCGAAACATGAGCGCGAACTGCTCGAAGCCGGAGCCTCGCGGTCCCGCCTCGACCCGCTCCAGCCGCAGCCCCCCGAGCCCCTCGACCGCGAAGGTCGTGCCCACCTGCGCCGTGAACGCCTCGCGCCCCGGCAGCCCGCTCACGGCGTCCACGCCATGGCCACGTGGATCCCCTGCTGGCCGGCGGCGCGGAACCCCAGCCGCTGATACCAGCCAAGCGCCCGGTTGAAGACCTCGACGTGCAGCGTGACCGGCCGCCCCGCCGCCGCCGCCTCGGCCTGCAACTCGCGCATCAGCTCCGTCCCGATCCCCTGCCCGCGCCGCTCGGGCAGCAGCGCCACGTCCATCACGCGCAGTTCGGGGCCGGACCGGTCGATGATGGCCCGGCCGGCGGGCTCGCCGCCGACCAGGATCACGAGGTGCTCGGCCCCCGGCGACTGCGCCCGGTAGCCCACGGTCTGCGCGTGAAACTGCATTCGCACAAAGGCGTCCTTTTCTGCCGGGCTCCACCCGGTCAGGGCGAGCTCCTCGGCCCGCGTGCTGCCGTAGACGGCCAGGAGGAAATCCGCATCGGCCTCCGTGGCCGGTCGCAGCGACCAGACGCGGCTAGTAGCCGACATGGGGGTCGAGCCACCCGCTCCGGGGCTCGGGCCGGATCCGGTCCGCGACCGCCGCCAGCTCAGCGGTGTCCCCCAGCCGCCCGACCACCTGGTGGCCGCCGCCCCGCAGCTCCCGCAGGTGAAGCGGGGCGCCACCGGTGGCGCGGACGGCCACACCCCCCGGCGCCAGGGCCCCGAGTGGCTCGCCGTCGACCCACGTGGCCACGCTGCGCAGGCCCTCGGCCGCGGGTTCACCCCGCACGGCATCGGCCATGAAGGGCGCGGCCAGCAGGGGCACCCGGCCGCGCAGGCCCGCCGCCCGATACGCCCGCAGGACGGTCACGGCCTCTGCCCCACCATACATGGCGTAGACGAGGTCCGGCGCCGTCCTGCCGAGGGCCGCCACGGCCGCCGGGATCTCGCCCGGCAGCCGGGTCACGGTGGTGGCCACCACCGTCCCGCCGTGCTCCCGCACGCCAAGCCCAAAGGCGTGCAGGGCGTCATAGCCGCTCTCGTAGAGCGAGGTGAGGACATGCGCCCGCCGGCCGATCTGGCGCGCCGCCCACGCCCCCGCCGCGTAGCTGGCCTGCCAGTACCCCGCCGTGCGATAAACCAGCCCCGGCAGCCGCTCGGCCGCCGTCGGCGCGTTGGCGCCGGCCTCAAGGGCGACAAACGGAATGCTGGCCTCGGCCAGCAGGGCGGCCACCCGCGGCGCCGCACGGGCGTTCAGGGCCCCCACCAGGGCATCCATGCGCCCAGCCGCGAGCAGGCTCCGGGCCTCCGCCACAAGCGCGCTGGGCGCGGTGCCCACCGCCCGGCTGACCACCCTGTACTCGGCCGCCAGCGCGGCGCGCACCGACTGCGCGGCGGCGCCCTCAGGCATGAGCAAGCCGACCAGACGCGGGGACTCGGCCAGGGGTGGCAGGCGCAGGGCGAGGGCCGATGCGGCCGCCAGCCCTGCCATGTGGAACAACGTGCGCCGGCTGACGCCCTGGGCATCGGCGAAGGGCAGAGCGGTCGCCCCCTCCCTAGAGCTACGCCCGCTACTTCCCACGTCCGGCGGCAACTTCCTGCCTACCGCTCCGGCAGCGCCGCGATATCCCCCTGCGCAAAGTAGCGCCCGATCGCCGCCAGCTCGGCAGCCGCCGTCGCGCGCCACTCCAGGCGGCTGGCCCAGTTCTCCCGCGTGCAGTCGCGCATGGCCGCCGGCACGCAGATCAGCCGCGCATCCGGCAGCCGCCGCCGGACGGTCATGGCCGCGCGGCGCATGTGGACGGGCTTGGTCATGAGCATGACGGCGGCCGCCCCATCCAGCCAGGGCAACGCGAAGCGCACGTTCTCCAGGGTGTTGGTCGCCTGGTGCTCCAGGACGAGGGCAGCCGCCGGCACCCCCGCCTGCTCGAGCAGCGCGCCCATGGCCTCGGCCTCGGTGGCAAACCCCGTCGGCCGCTTGGGCGGGCCGCCCGACAGCACGATCCGCCGCACCAGGCCCCGCCGGTACAGGTCCGCGGCGCGCAGCGCGCGCCGTCGGTCGGTTCCGCCGAAGACGAGCATGACCTCGGCCGGATCCGGCGGGTCCTGCAGGAAGAGGTAGTCCGTCACGTCGGCGACGTCCCGGAGCAGCCGGCCCTCGGGTGCCGCCCAGGGCAGTACGAGCTCTGTCACACGTTCGGTCTATGCCTTCGGCGCCGCAGTGGACTCCGCCGCGGCCAGCACAGCCGCCACGATGTTCTGGTAGCCCGTGCAGCGGCAGAGGTTGCCGGACAGGGCCTCGCGCACCGCCTGCTCGTCCGGGTGGGGATCGCGCCGCAGCAACTCGGTGGCGGCCATGAGAAAGCCGGGCGTGCAGAAGCCGCACTGCAGACCGTGATGGTCCCAGAAGGCCTGCTGCAGGGGGTGCAGGGATTCCTCGGTGCCGAGGCCCTCGACCGTCTGCACCTCGCAGCCCTCGGCCTGCACGGCGAACATCAGGCAGCTGCGCACGCTCCGGCCGTCGACCAGCAGCGTGCACGCGCCGCAGGCGCCATGCTCGCAGCCCAAATGGGTGCCCGTCAGGCCGAGGTCCTCCCGCACGAAGTCGGCCAGCGTGCGGCGCACGTCCACCTCGCGCGCGACCGCCTGCCCGTTGACCCTGCAATGGAGCGTCATCCGCTTCACGCCCGCTCCCCCATTCTTCACGCACCGCGCCAAGCCCGGTGACGGCCAGCCGGCGGTGCGCCGGCCCACCGCGCGGGCTCACCGCCGTCGGCCCCTGTCATGCCGCGCGGTGGGTGCCATGGCCGCTGCCCGTACCGGACGGTCGCCGCCCCAGCGCATTGGCCGCTCCCGCAGCGCCGTCCTCGCGCGCCATGCTGCGCCGCCCGCGCCCTGTCCGCGCGCTTGCCGCCGCCGCCGCTACCTTGCGCGCTCGGCGGCCCGGGCCAGCGCGCGCCCGGCCATGACGCCCGCCAGGCGGCGCCGGTACTCGGCCGGCCCGTGCAGGTCGGAGTCCGGCTCGCAGGCCGCCGCCGCCAGCTCGCCGCCCGCCGTCCAGGTCTCCTCCGCCCCCGGCTTGCCGGCCAGGGGCGCGAGATCGACGCCGACCGGCCCCGGCCCGACCCCGATGAGGCTCAGCCGCGCATCGGCCACCTTGCCGCCCCGGCCCAGGGACACCACGGCCGCCGCCCCCACCAGCGCGAAGTCGCCGTGGCGACGGGCGAACTCGACAAACGCGCTCCCGGCTGCCCCCGGCAGCGCCGGAAACCGCACCTCGGTGAGGATCTCGTCGGCCGCAAGCGCGGTGGTGAGGTAGCCGAGGAAGAGGTCGCCGGCCGGGATCTCGCGGGTGCCGCGCGGCCCCACCGCCATCACGCTGCCGCCGAGCACGCTCAGCACGGCCGGCAGCTCGGCCGCCGGATCGGCGTGCGCGATGCTGCCGCCCACCGTCCCCCGGTTGCGGATGGCGGGATGGCCGATCAGCGCCAGCGCGTCGCGCAGCAGGGGCCAGCCCGCGACGTCGGGGTGCGCGGCCAAGTCGGCGTGCCGCACCAGGGCCCCGACCGACAGGAGGCCGGACCGGACGCCGATGGCATCCAGCCCGGCCACTCGGTTGATGTCCACGACCACGGCCGGTCGCGCCAGCCGCAGGTTCATGAGCGGAACCAGGCTCTGCCCGCCCGCGAGCACCTTGGCATCGCCGCCGGCGGTAGAAAGCGCCGCCACGGCCTCCGCCACGGACGTCGGGGCGACATACTCAAACGGCGCCGGCTTCACGGCATCCTCTCCCGCAGAGCCCCATTAGCCGCCGACGGCGGCGAGCCCTGCCTCCGCAGGCAAGGATGCCGGAGGCCGCCCCGGAGGGGCTCAGGATGCCGGAGGCCGCCCCGGAGGGGCTCAGGATGCCGGAGGCCGCCCCGGAGGGGCTAGTCGTTCACGGACTCCTTCAGCGGCTTGCCGGCGCGGAAGACCGGCACCTTGCGCGCCGCGATGGGCAGCGAGCGGCCCGTCTGCGGGTTCCGCCCCTGGCGGGCCCGGCGCGCGCGCACCTCGAAGCTGCCGAAGCCGACCAGGGAGACCTTGTCCCCCTTGGCCAGGGCTGACGAGATCGCCGTGAAGACGGCGTCGATCGCCTTGCCCGAATCCTTCTTCGTGAATCCCGTCCGCTCGGCCACCAGGTCCACGAGATCGCCCTTGTTCACTCTGGAAACCCCCTTCAAACAGCGGCACTGCAACTATTCCGCGGCCATGCAGTGCGCTGATTCCACGCCCCGCATGCTTTTCCTGCTTTCGGTGGCCCTTCTGAAAGCGCAAACCAGGGATTTTGAGGCGAAAACCGCCTCGGTGGCACGCCGCACCCCCCACCCAGCTGGCGCATGCGGCGCGCGATGGATCACCGACATGCCACCCCGCCCGCGCCACCACCCCGCGCCCCGCATGCGCGCGAGGCGCCCACAGCACAACAGGGCCGGCCCGCCGCATGGCGGGCCGGCCCCCTCGGACCCCGGGCGTCCAAGCCTACAGGATGATGCAGATCAGGCCGCCGCCGCCCTCGTTGACGATGCGCTGCAGCGTCTCCTGGATCTTGTTCTGCGCCGACTCCGGCATGCGCGCCAGCTTGCCGCGGATGCCCTCGCGCAGCAGGTCGTGCAGCGAGCGCCCGAAGATCTGCGACTCCCAGATCTTG
>JAJYVM010000115.1 GCA_021792015.1 Bacillota bacterium
GGCCATCTCAGACGACAAATGTGCGCACGGCTCGGCGGCTCAGGCGTGGCGATCTCAGGCGGCGAATGCGCATGCGGCTCGGCGCCCAGCCATGAAGCATGGCAACGCGAATCCGTGGAGGGCGACATCAGAGCCCGATTTCGCGCAGCGAGCGCGAGAAGCGGCCGCCAGCGGCGGTGAGGAGCTTCTGATCCTCGGTGATCACACTGCTACCCATCTGCTGTGCCATGACGAGGTAGGCCGCGTCGTAGACCGTGAGGTCCTCAGCGAGCGCGGTGTCGGCCACGCTGGCCATGTCCACCGGATCGAGCGGGAAGGTGGCCAGTGGCGCCTCGGCCAGCAGGCGCAGATCGACCGCGACCTCTTCACGTTGACCCGCGAGCCGGTACCGCAGCGCGTTGGCGACCTCGTACCAGAAGAGGTCGGGCACAACGAGGCCGATCTCCTCCTTCTCCGCGCGCCGGAAGAGTTGACGCGCCTCCACCGACCGCGATTCGGGGAGAACGGTCGCCAGGGCAACGCTGCTGTCCACGACGAAGACCGGTGCGTAACGCAGTCCCGATTCGCGGATGCGCCAGATCTTGCTCATCGCCTGTCACGCCAGTAGCGAATTTCTGCTACCGCATCCCCGAGAGGAGCCTTCGCGGCCTGGGCCTCCGCCTGGCGCAGCCACTCCTCGAAGTCCCGGGCCCTTGCGGGCTGTTTCCTCGCCGCGCTGGCAAAGCGATGGATGGCCTGGCGGATGACCGCGCTTCGCGACAGACCTGTGCGGGCGGTAAGCACATCCAGCAAGGCGAGGTCCTCTGGCTCCAGCGTGATGTTCACACGCTCCATCCACACACCTCCTCACACACACCCAAGGGGCACACGGGAAGGGCGACGATGTGAGCCGCCGCCGATGCGCGTCTGGTGCGGCCGCAGAAGCGGCCGGATGCCTCGTGCGAGCGGCCGCGCGACGACGGTGGCCACGGTGGCCTACAGCCCCGCGCGGGCGGTCGGCACATCCGGCTGGGCGAGGTCTTCCGGCTCGAGTGTGATGTTCACCCACTCCACGCGCACACCTCTGATACACATCAACAGTGTACCGCGAGATGGAGCTTGTGTCAGCCGCCGATGCGCGTCTCGCGCAGGCGCGGCAGCAGCCAGATGCCCGCGACGAGGAGACCCGCGACGAGGGCGGCCGCGGTGGCAAGCGACGATGAGGCACCGTGCGCCATCACGATGTGCTGCACCCACCTCGCCACCACCGCCAGCACGGCGGCGGCGACCACAGGTCCCGCCAGCAGCGCCTTCAGGTCGGGGATGGCACCCGTGCGCCGGGCCACGGCGGCGACATTGCCGGCGGCGGTGACCAGCCAGCCGGCCACGGCGGCCCAGGCGACGCCCGTCGTGCCGAGCGGCACCGTCAGCGCCACGATGAGGCCGATCCGGACGCACGTGCCCGCCAGAAGGGGCGGCAGCTGGGCCTGCGGCGTGCCGGCGCCGGTCATCGCGGCAGCGGCGATGGTCGAAAAGCCTAGCGGCACCGCGACCCAGGCGGCGACAACGAGGGGCGTGCCCGCGGCCGCGTCATGGTAGAGCAGGGTGCAGAGCGGATGCGCCAGCAGGGAGAGAGCCGCGGCTGACGGCAGGCTGACGGCGGCGGCCCAGAGGTAGGCCTGGGTGATATGGGCCCGGACCCGGTCCGCGCGGCCCTCGGCTTTGGCGGCCGAAACGGCGGGCAGCAGGGTGGCCGCGATCGCGCCGTAGAGCACGAGCGCGGCTGTCGCCAGCGGCATGGCCATGCCCAGGAGCTCGCCGAGGAGCGCGGTCGCCGCCACCAGGCCGTGCCCGGCTGCACCCAGCCGCCAGAGGATCAGAGCCGGATCGATGGCGGCCGTCACACCGACGAAGGTCGTGGCGGCCCAGGTCGGGATGCCGGTGTCGAGCAGGCGGGCGTAGTGGGTGCGGTCCGGCGAGCCGGCGCCGCCGCGGGGACGGCGCAGAACGGCCAGGGCCAGGATCGCGCCGGCGGCCGGTCCCCACGCCAGGGCTGCCGCCACGCGGGGGCTGGGGGCATCCAGGAGCAGCCAGGCCAGGGCGATCGCGACGACGACCCGCACCAGCTGCTCGAGCGTGTTGCTGGCGGCGACGCGGTCGAGGTCGCCGATCGCCGTGAACCAGGCGCGGCGGCCGCCCAGGACCACACCCGCGGCCATGGCCAGCGCGAGCACGCGCACGATCGGCGCGGCGCTGGGCTCGCCCAGGAAGCGGGCGATGGGCGATGCGAACAGGGCGAGGACAGCGCCACCGAGCAGGGCCGCCACGGCCAGCAGGCGCTCCGTCGCGCGCCGGAAGCGGAGGGCCTCGGCGCCGTCGCCGCGGGCCAAGGCTGCAGGCGCCCAGAAGGTGAGACCGGTCGGCACGCCAAGGCCGAGGAAGTTCATGCCGGCGCCCACCAGGGGCAGCGCCAGCTCGTAGAGGCCCATCGTCTCGGCGCCCAGCCAGCGGGCCACCAGCAGACGCTGGATGGCGCCGAGGACCTTGGTCACTCCGCCGGCCAGACCCAGGGCGATGGCGCCGCGCGTCATGCCGGTGCGCCGCTTCACATGGGGGCTCTATGCGGGCGGCCCCGCCGGCAGGACGGCCGCTCAGCAAACGAGGCGGCTCCGTCGCCGGATGCCGCCTCTGCCTATTGCTCTCCCGTGATCTCCAGGATCCCCGCCCGAGGCTGCCTCAGCGCCCGCGCGTCTTCCGCTTGCGTGCCTGGGCCGACTTCTTCTTCTTGGCCACGCTCGGCTTGTCGTAGAACTCGTGGCGCCGGGCCTCCTTGAGCACCCCGCTCTTGGCGATCTGGCGCTTGAAGCGGCGGAGGGCGGCGTCCAGGGACTCGTTCTCGCCAACCTTGACTTCTGACATCCGCATTCCCTCCCTCCGCCATGAGCTCGAGCCCCGGGCCGGGGCCGGTCATCCGGGCGGCCAGGTCATCTGGCGCCCGCCCAGGACGTGCAGGTGCAGGTGCCCCACGGTCTGGCCGCCGTCGGGACCCGTGTTGACGACGACGCGGTAGCCGGCGCCGAGACCCAGCGTGGCGGCCACCTCCGCGGCGACCGTCAGCAACCGTCCGGCAAGCGCCGGGTCGCGGAGGTCGTCCAGCGAGCCCACGTGACGGCGGGGGACCACCAGCACGTGGGTCGGCGCCTGGGGCGCAACGTCGGCGAACGCAACGATCTGCTCGTCCTCATAGACCCGCCGGCTGGGGATTTCGCCGTTGACGATGCGGCAGAACAAGCAGTCCATGGCACGGGATTCGCGGCCGGGGGCTGGATCCCTTCACGAGTTCCCCACAAAGGGACCCCGCAGGCATGGATGCCGGAGGCCGCCCGGGAGGGGCTATGGATGCCGGAGGCCGCCCGGGAGGGGCTGTGGATGCCGGAGGCCGCTGCGGACGGGCTTCAGCGATCGAAGCGGCGGCGGGCACGGTCCTCCGCCCTCTCCAGGGCCAGCTCGATCAGGCGGCTGACAAGGTCGCGATACGGGAGGCCGGAAGCCTCCCACATCTTAGGATACATGCTGGTCGGCGTGAAGCCGGGGATCGTATTCGCCTCGTTCACCAGCAGATCCCCCGTGTCCCTGCGCAGGAAGAAGTCGACCCGGGCCATGCCCGCCAGGTCCAGGGCCTCGAACACCCGCACGGCGAGGGCCTGGATCCGGTCGGCCACTCCAGGCGCAAGACGGGCGGGAATCTCCAGGCGCAGGCCCTCGTCCTCGTACTTCGCGCGGTAGTCGTACCACTCGCCGGCCGGGATCGCCTCGCCGGGCAGCGAGGCGATCGGATCATCGTTGCCGAGGACGCTGCACTCGATCTCCCGGGCCTGGGGCACGAACGCCTCGACCAGGATGCGCCGGTCGTAGGAGGCGGCCAGGTCCATGGCGACGGCCAGCTCGCCGCGGTCGCGCGCCTTGCTGATGCCGACGCTGCTGCCGAGATTGCACGGCTTGATGAAGCAGGGCAGGCCGAAGCGGCGCTCGAGGTGGGCGGCCACCTCCTCGCGGTCGGCCTCCCATTGCCCGCGGCGCACGACCTCGTACTCCGGCGTCGGCAGGCCGTGGGTGCGGAAGGCGTCCTTCATGGCGCCTTTGTCCATGGCCAGCGCGGAGCCCAGCACGCCCGCGCCCACGTACGGCACGCCCGCGAGCTCCAAGAAACCCTGAATCGTGCCGTCCTCGCCGTTCGGACCGTGCAGGACGGGGAAGACGACGTCGACACCGGTGCCGTCGAGCCCCTCGGCCACCGACACCGATGACGGCAGCGCGGCAGCCAGTAATGGGGAGTCGCCTCCGGCGGCATCGGCGCCGCCGGTCAGGGCAGCCTTCGCGTCAGCCGGGCGCAGCCAGCGCCCGTTGCGCGTGATGCCGATCAGGATGGGCTCAAAGCGTTCCGGATCCAGCGCGGCCAACACGGAACGGGCCGAGGCGAGCGAGACCTCATGCTCGCCCGAGCGGCCCCCGAAGAGAATCCCGACCCGAACCCGCCGCAACGGCGCTACCTCCAGCCGGAGCGCTCCCCACCCCGCCATGGTGGCGCGGCGCGGGGCGCCTCCGAACGTTCGCATTGGACAATGGCCCCATGCATCCACGACCCCGGATGGTGTCATTCTATGCCGGAGGCACCCGGCGAGCCGAAATGCAGGCCCACCCATCCAGGATATCGGGCGGCGAAGCTGCCATTCCCAGTCTCCGCAACGCGGTCGCCACGCGCTCGGCCTCGGCGGACACGATGCCCGAAAGGATCATGATTCCGCCCGGCGCTGCAAGCGCCACCTCCCGCGCGGCCAGGGACAGGTGCAGGTCGGCGGTCAGGTTGGCCACCACGATCTCACAGGGCCGCGCGATCCGCTCGGGCCCGCCCTCCGACACACATACGCGGTCCGCCACGCCGTTGCGGTCCACATTCTCCCGCGCCGCGCGCACGGCCACGGGGTCGATGTCCACTGCCCATACCCGCGCCGCACCCAGCAGCGCCCCCGCGATCGCCAGGATGCCGGAGCCGGTGCCGACATCGGCCACTGTGCAGCCGGGGCGGACACGCTCTTCCAGTTGGCGCAGACACAAGACCGTGCTCGCGTGCGTCCCCGTGCCGAACGCCATGCCGGGGTCCAGGCGGATGACCACGTCGTCCGCCTGGGGCGTGTACGGCTCCCAGGACGGGGCGATGACCACGCGGCCAACCCGGCTCACGTGCCAGAACCGCTTCCATGCGCTCGCCCAGTCCTCGGTGTCGACGGCGCGCGTGCCGAGATCCCAGGCACTCGGGGCGAGCGCTTCCAGTCCGGCCTGAAGCTCCTCCAGACGCGCATCCAGGCGGGCATCCCGTGGCAGCCAGAGCCGCACCCGGCCCTCGGCCTCGTCGTCCACGACGAGGCCGCCCGTACCGAGCTCATGCAGGAAGGCGCAGGCCGCATCGAGGGTTTCGGGCGGGACCTGGATGGACAGCTCGACGTAACTCAACGCCCCAGGATCTTCCGGAATGGGCGCCGGCCTTCAGGCGGCGCCTCGCCCCGCAGCTCGGCCAGCCGCTGCAGCAGCTCGCGCTCCTGCGGGCGCAGGCCCCGGGGGATCTCCACCTCGACCACCAGGCGGTGGTCACCGCGCCCGCGCCCGTGCAGATGCGGAATGCCGTGCCCGCGCAGGCGCAGGACCGTGCCGGGCTGCGTGCCCTCGGGCACGGACACCTCCACGCGACCGTCGAGGGTATCGGCCTCCAGCGTGCAGCCGAGGGCCGCCTGGGTGACGCTCAGCTTCAGTTCGCTGACGACGTCCTCGCCGTCGCGGCGGAAGCGGGCGTGCGGGCGCACGTGCACCATCACGTAGACGTCACCCGCCGGCCCGCCCGAGGCGCCCGCCTCGCCCTCGCCCGCCAGGCGCAGCCGCGCCCCGTCGTCCACCCCGGCCGGCACGTGCACCCGCAGCGTCCGCCGCCGGCGCAGCCGCCCGCTGCCGCGGCAGGTGTGGCAGGGCTGGTCGATGAACTGGCCGCGGCCGCCGCAGTCGGGGCAGGTCTGCACCGTCACGAACTGGCCGAAGGGGGTGTTCCGCCCCATGCGCACCTGGCCGGCGCCATTGCATGTGGGACAGGTCCGCGGGTGGCTGCCCGGCTCCGCGCCGGTGCCGCCGCAGGCTGTGCAGGCCTCCTCCCGCCCCACGTCGATCTCCTTGTCGCAGCCGAGGGCTGCCTCCTCGAAGGACAACTCCATGTCCGCCCGCAGGTCGGCGCCCTTCGCCGGTCCCCGCCGGCGCCCGCGCGTCCCCCCGCCGCCGCCGAAGAACTGCTCGAAGATGTCCTCGAAACCGAGGCCGCCGAGGTCGCCGAAGCCGAACGGCCCAGTGGCGCCCGCCGCGTCCCCTGCGCCCGCACCGACGCCTGCGTGGCCGAACTGGTCGTACTGCGCGCGCTTTTGCGGGTCGCTGAGGATCGCGTAGGCCTCGCTGATCTCCTTGAACTTCTCGGCAGCCGAGGAATCACCCGGATTGGCGTCGGGGTGGTAGCGCCGAGCCAGCTGGCGATAGGCCTTCTTGAGGTCGTCGACGCTGGCGCCGCGGCTCACGCCCAGCACCTCGTAGTAGTCGCGCTTGCCCGCCACGGCCCGGCACCTCCCCTCAAGTCAACTCATCGCTTCGAACATGCCGAACCGCCAGCGCCTGTGGCGCTGGCGGCACAAACGGTCCGCGGGCGTCCGCCCTCCGAAGGCACGGACGCCGGAGGCCGCCCGCGGACGGGCTAGTGTTTTTCCTCGGCCTGCGCGTCCACGGTGGGGCCCTCGCTGTCGCCGGCTTCCTTGCCCGCCTGGCCGCTCCCCGCCTGGCCGCTCCCCGCGTAGGCGGCTGCGGACAACTCGTAAAGCGCCTGGGATAGGGTCTCGCTCTCGCGCTTCATCGCGTCGGCGTCATCGCCGGCCAGAGCCTTCTTCAGCTCGGCGACCGCGGCCTCCACCTTGCTGCGCTGCTCGGGGGCGGCCTTGTCGCCCAGATCCTTGAGCGTCTTCTCGGCATTATACACCAGGCCATCCGCGGCATTCCGCGCCTCGACGGACTCCTGGCGCTTCCGATCCTCCTCGGCGTGGGCCTCGGCCTCGCGCATCATGCGCTGCAGCTCGTCCTCGGGGAGTTTGCCGCCGCCCTGGACGGAGACCTGCTTGGCCTTGCCCGTGGCCATGTCCTTGGCCGTCACGTTGACGACGCCGTTGACGTCGATGTCGAAGGTGACCTCGATCTTGGGCACGCCGCGCGGGGCGGGCGGGATGCCCTCCAGCATGAAGCGGCCCAGGGACTTGTTGTCGCCCGCCATCGGCCGCTCGCCCTGGAGGACATGGATCTCGACCTGCGTCTGGCCGTCGGCGGCCGTGGAGTAGACCTGGCTGCGCGAGGTCGGGATCGTGGTGTTGCGGTCGATCATCTTGGTGAAGACGCCGCCCAGGGTCTCGATGCCGAGGGACAGCGGCGTGACATCGAGCAGCAGAACGTCCTTGGCGTCCACCTCGCCGCCGATGACGCCGGCCTGCACGGCGGCGCCCAGGGCGACGACCTCGTCCGGGTTGATGCCCTTGTAAGGGTCCTTGCCGAAGAGCTGCTTCACGGCCTCCTGCACGGCCGGGGTGCGGGTGCTGCCGCCGACCAGCAGCACCCGGTCGATGTCGGACGGCTTGAGGCCGGCATCCGACAGGGCCTGCTGGCACGGGCCGACGGTGGCCTGGACGAGGTCGGCCGTCAACTCGTTGAACTTGGCGCGCGTGAGCGTGGTGTCCAGGTGCTTGGGGCCGGAGGCGTCCGCCGTGATGAACGGCAGGTTGATGTTGCTCTGCAGCACGCTCGACAGCTCGATCTTGGCCTTCTCGGCAGCCTCGCGCAGACGCTGCAGGGCCATGCGGTCCTTGCGCAGGTCGATGCCCTGGTCGCGCTGGAACTGCTCGGCCACGTAGTCGACGATCCGCTGGTCGAAGTCGTCGCCGCCGAGGTGGTTGTTGCCCGAGGTGGCCTTGACCTCGAAGACACCGTCGCCGAGGTCGAGGATCGAAACGTCGAAGGTGCCGCCGCCCAGATCGAAGACCAGGATCGTGTGGTCCTCGCCCTTGTCCATGCCGTAGGCGAGGGCGGAGGCGGTGGGCTCGTTGATGATACGCACGACATCCAGGCCGGCGATGCGGCCGGCGTCGCGGGTTGCCTGGCGCTGGGCGTCGTTGAAGTAGGCCGGGACGGTGATGACGGCCTTGTCGACCGCGCCGCCCAGATAGGCCTCGGCATCGGCCTTAAGCTTCTGCAGGATCATGGCGGAAATCTCTTGAGGCGTGTACTCCTTGTCGCGGATGCTGACCAGAACCGTTCCGTCGCGGCCGGCACGGGTCTTATACGGCACGCGCTTGGCTTCCGCCGTGACCTCGTCGAAGCGGCGGCCCATAAAGCGCTTGATCGAGGACACCGTGTTTTCGGGGTTGGTGATCGCCTGGCGCTTGGCGACCTGGCCGACCAGCCGCTCGCCGTCCTTGCTGAAGCCGACCACGGAGGGGGTCAGGCGGCTCCCCTCGGCGCTGGGGATGACTGTCGGCTCGCCACCCTCCATGACAGCGACCACGGAGTTCGTCGTGCCGAGGTCGATGCCGATGATCTTGCTCATGCCTCTCAATCCCTCCCGGCCGGGGCCTTGGCCACCGTCACCAGCGCGGGGCGCAGGAGCGCCCCCCTGAAAGTGTAGCCCCGGCGCTCGACCTTGACGACCTCGCCGTCGGCATGATCCGCCGCGGGCACGGACGCCACGGCCTCGTGCAGCCTCGGGTCAAAGGGCGCGCCGGGACCGACCTCGACGGCATCGAGGCCGGCGCGGGCAAAAGCTTCCTGCAGCTGGCGCAGCGTCAGGTCGACGCCCTTCTTCAGGGAGTCGACATCCCCGGATGCCTCGCTTGCGCGCTCCAGATTATCGACAGACGCCAGGAGGTCGGCGATCAGCCCCCTGCGCGCGTCGTCCTGCGCGCGGGCCTGCTCGGCCAGCATGCGCTTCCTGGCGTTGTCGAAGTCGGCCTGGGCGCGGACCCGGGCCAGCCGCTCGTCGTCGGCGCGCTGGCGCGCCGCGGTCAGGTCGCGCCGGAGGGTGTCGTTTTCGGCCCGCAGCTCCGCGATCTGCACGCGGAGGGCAAGAGGATCCTCCTCCGCGCTCTCTTCGGGCAGGGCGCCGGTCTCGCCGAGGACTGCCTCGGCCTCTTCGTCTGTGCGGGCCTGCACCGCGTCCGCCGGCTCACCGGGCGCGGGGGCCGCCGACTCATGCTCCGTCATGGTTGCCGCCCTCCGACTGCGTATCGGCGGGGTCGGTGCCGGGCGTGGCAGCGTCCTCGGGCCTGTCGGCGCCATCGGCACCGGCAAGCACGCTCGTCATGCTATCGGCCACCAGCTCGACCACCTTCATCACCGTACGATAGTTCATGCGCTTGGGACCCAGAACGCCGACCCGGCCGATCACGCGTCCCGGCGCGACGCAGAGCGCCGTGACGAGGCTGCAGTCCTCCATCTCATGCACCTGCAGTTCGCGGCCGATCGCGACGCCCACGATGCCGGCGTCCGCCAGGCCCGGCAGGCCGAGCAGCTGCTCGACGATCTGCTCCCGCTCCAGGGCCGCCAGCACGGCCTGCGCCTTGGGGACGTCACGGAACTCCGGCTGCTTGAGCAGGTTCGTGGCGCCATCGACCCAGACGCGGTCGGACCCCGCTTCGTCCTGCTCCCCCAGCCAGGCCAGGACCTGCTCGACAAGGTTGCGAAACGCGCCCAGCTCGCCCTGCAGGCCGCGCAGGCGCACCAGGCTCGCGCCGCCGAGGGCCGCGCCCTCCAGGCGGCGGCTGAGGACGCCGGCGATGCGCTCGAGCTCCGCCGCCGGCAGGTCG
>JAJYVM010000116.1 GCA_021792015.1 Bacillota bacterium
GAGGCCTGGATGTGGCGCAGGATCGCCGCCAGCACCACAAGGACCAGCAGCTCGCCCAAAAGGCGCAGGCTCTGCCGCACCTCGCCGACGAAGACGCCCGCGACGGCGCGCAGGATGTCCTGCGGCTGCCACGGGATGGTCCGCGTGCGCAGGATCGACGTGAGCTCGCCCCAGGTGACGCGCAGCCCGTACGGCTGCAACTGCTGGTCCAGGCTCTGCACGAAGCCCTGGATCGGAGCCGAGTCCAGCGTGTCCATCTGCTGCTGGGCCATCTGGTAGGGGTTGGGCGCCGCCGTGGCGGCCATGGCGGCACCCGAGCCCGCCAGCAGCACCAGCACCGAGACGACGATCCCCCAGATCAACGCGCGCATCAGCCCGCCCCCTGGCCGACCAGCCGCAGGATGAGGTCCAGAACGGCGACCACCAGGGGGATGGCGATCACCAGGATCAGGATCTTGCCAGCCAGCTCCACCTTGCTGCCGAGGGCGCCCTCGCCCGCATCCCGCGCTGCCTGCGCGCCGAACTCGGTCAGGTAGGCGATGCCCACGATCTTGAGCAGCGCGGCGAGGTAGTCGGCGCTGACGCCGCCCTTGCTCGCCATGGACTCCAGCAGCCCCACGATCTGGGCGATCCGCGGGATCACGGCCAGAAGGATCAGGGCGCCCGCAACCAGCCCCAGCAGCACGGCCAGCTCCGGGCGCAGGGGTCGCAGCAGGGCCAGCACGATCGTGGCGACGAGGGCGAAGCCGACGATCGGCACGATCGAGGGCACGTCAGAACTGGAAGAGCGTCCGCACGGTCTGGAAGAGGTCGCTGACCGTCCGCACGGCCAGGTAGAGCACGACGGACAGGCCCGCCAGCACCGTCAGCCACGCGAACTCGTCGCGGCCGGCGGACTTCAGGACCGCATGCACGACGATGACCAGGATGGCGATGCCGGCGATCTGCCAGATGATGGAGACGTTCAACGGGGAGACCTCCCTTTTGACCCCGCGATCGCACGGGAGGGACCCGTGCGCTCCTTTTGACCCCGCGATCGCACGGGAGGGACCCGTGCGCTCCCTAGACGCTGATGATCAGGAGGCCGAGGCCGCCCAGGGCGCCGAGGTAGAGCCAGAGCCGGGCCGAGCGGTCGGCCTCGCGGCGGGCCTCGGCCTGCAGCGCCAGCAGGCGGTCGCGGCAATGGGCCAGATGCTGGAGCTGGTCCCGGCGCCCCGAGGCGCCAAGGGCCGCGCCAAGATCCAGCAGGGCCTGGCGGTCGGCGGCCGACCAGGCGGAGCCGGCATCTGCGCTTTCCACAGCGGCGGACCACGCCTCGGCGGCTGTGGCGCCGTCCTGGCGGCTCAGGCGCTCGCCCGCGCCGGCGAACAGGTCGCGGGCCGGACCGGCGGTCGTGCGGGCGACGCGGGCCAGCGCCTCCGGCAGCGGGCTCGCCAGGTAACCGATCTCCGTCTCGAGCTGGCCGAGGGCGGCCGCGAGCCGCCCCAGATCCTCCGGCCGGCGGCGGAGGCTGCCGGCCAGGATGGCGCCGGCGCCCGTGCAGCCCGCGACGATGCAGATGCCGGCCACGACCGTGATGAGCGCCGTCACGGCCGGACCACCAGCCGCCGGTCGGGCCCGAGCTCCGCCAGCACCTCGAAGGCGCCGCCCGCCATCAGGGCGGCCAGGCATGGCCGGCGGCGCAGGTCCTCGGCCGAGCCCGCGTGCGCGCTGGCCAGCACCGCCACCCCGGCGCGGGCCGCATCCTCGATCGCCTCTGCGTCGGCGGCGCCGCCGACCTCGTCGGTGACCAGCACCTGCGGCCCAAGGGACCGCAGCAGGATGACGAGGCCCTGCGCTTTGGGGCAGCCGTCCAGGACGTCGCAGCGCGGCCCGAGGTCGAAGTGGGGCCGCCCGCCGGATGCGGCCGCCACCTCCGAGCGCTCGTCGCAGACGGCGACGCGCTGGGGGCGCAGGCCGAGGTCGGGCCGCCCGCGGCTCAGCTGGCGGCAGAGGTCGCGCAGCAGGGTCGTCTTGCCGCAGCCGGGCGGGCCGAAGACCAGGGTGCTGCGGATGCGGCCGCCGGGGCCCCGCAGCAGGGGCAGCACGGGGTCGGCCACGCCGGGCAGGGCGCGGCCGATGCGCAGGCAGAGCGCGGAGAACGCCGTCTGGGCGACAACCTGGCCGTCGCGGAGCACCGCGCGGCCGGCAAAACCCACGCGGTGCCCGCCCGGGACGGTGCAGTACCCGCGCGCCAACTCATCCTCCCACGCGTACAGCGAGGCGCGGGTGATGAGCTGGACGGTCCGGTCGAGGTCGTCGTCCGAGCAGTGCAGCGCCCGCGCCGGATCGTCGCCGGAGCCGATCCAGAGATCGCCGGCCACCGTCACGACCTGCAGCGGGCCGCCGCGGCGGATGCGCACCTCGCACCACGCCGGGCCGGCGGCGGCCGCCTCGGCCAGCGGGCCGCGCAGGGCCGGCGCCACGTATGACAGGAGCCCCGCGACGGTCTCGTCCACCACCTGATCCCCCCGGGCTCGGCCACTTCGGGGCCATGCCTATGGGGGTGGGGGACGGGTTATGCCTCGGGGTCGGGCGAGCGGCCCTCCAGGGTGTCCTCGTCCTCGTCGTAGTCGAGGCCGTGATCGTAGCCGTGCACCACGTTCCCACAACCGGGACAGACCAGCTCGACCTGGTCGTCGTGGAGGTCGGCCGTCAGCACGCGCATGGCCTGGCCGCACCGCTCGCAGTGCAGCAGGGTCGTGTCGTCGCCAAGGACCTCATCGGCCAGCTCGGCGAGGTGGCCGCGGAGCGCGCGCTCGCCGGCCCGCAGCCGGTCGACCTCGCGCGCCATATCGGCCAGCACCTCCAGGATCCCGCTGACGACCTCCTCGGCGCCCTGGGTCCGTGTCGCGCCGATCAGGTATGCCACGCGCTCGCGCAGGTCCCCGGCCTCCGGCCGCTGCTCTTGCATGGCCATAGGTTGCCCAACCCGTCACGCCAGTGGCACGTGGGCGGCCCGCCAGACCACGGCAGCCGCGTCGATCGCACCCTGCACGGCGCGCGCCCCGAGCGAGGGCCCCGGCAGCCGGGGCAACCGCGGCGGCGGGGTCGCCGGCACGCCGGGCGGCAGCAGGGCACGGGCCAGGTCGCCCGCATCCGCGTCCCAATCCGTCAGCGGCGCCAGCCCGAACGTCCGCTCCACCAGCGCCGGGATGCTGGCGTGCGAGGACGGCCCCTCGAACACGGAGCCCGGCGGCACGCGCCCGCCCACCAGCAGCAGCGGCGTCCGCAGGCCGAGGCGGAAGGGCGTGCCGTCCCGCCAGCGCTCGCGCAGGGGCGGCGGACTGGCGCGGTCCCAGTACCCACCCCAGTCGTCCCAGACGATGACCGCCACCAGGTCCGGCCAGCAGGGCCCGGCCGCCAGCGCCGCGACCTGCTGGCCGAGCCACCGCTCGCCCCAGCCGACGGGCATGGGCGGGTGCTCGCTCCGCGCATAGGGGGCCGTCAGCCAGCTCAGCCGCGGCAGCTCCCCCCGCCGCGCGTCACCGGCAAACGCCCGCCAGCCGCGCATCTCCGCGCGGCGGCGCAGGTGCGGGAAGATGGCGAAGCCGTCCAGGCCGTTGCCTGCGTAGTTGCGCCAGCTCAGCCCGGCGGCGTCCATGCGGTCGGCCAGCGTCGCCATGCGCGGCAGGCGCGGGAACCACCCCAGATCCTCGGCGACGGGCGAGGCGGCCGCCATCATGGCGAGGTAGTTGGGGTCCGACGGGCCGAGGATCTCCGAGAAGTGGCCGGAGGCCAGGCAGCCGGCGCAGCGCAGGGCGCGCGTGACGGGAATCTGCGCCGCGGGGACATGGCAGCGCCGGCCAGGGTGCGGCAGCCCCGCCACGGCAGCGGTGTGGCTGTTGTCCGGCGGCCAGGCCAGCCCCGGACAGGGGGTGCCTCCGGCGCCCAGCAGGCTGTCGATGGTCCGGTTCTCCATGACGATGACGACGATGCGCGCGACGCCGAAGGCCATGCAGCCACCTCATGCCATTCCACCCTGCGGTCCCCATCACGGTATGATGACGTGGAGGTGGGTGCGGGCTTTGCTGGCTGCTCTCGTGAGCCCCGATTACCGCAAGCTGTGGCTCAGCATCGCTGTGGCCAATTCCGGCCGCTGGGCCATGGTGCTGGCGATCGGCTGGCTGCTTCAGACGCTGACCGGCTCCTCGCTCTGGGTGGGCGCAAGCCTGTTCGCCATGCAGGGCCCGGCCCTGGTGTTCGCGCCGCTGGCCGGGGTGCTGGCAGACCGCCTGCCCCGCACGAAGATCCTGGCCCTGGCCCTCGCGACGGCATCCCTGGCCTCCGCGGTCCTCGCCATCCTCGCGGCACGCCACCTGGCGGGGCGCTTCGAGGTCATCGGCCTCGCCCTCGTGCTGGGCGTCGCCGCCTCCTTCCAATCCACCACCTGGGCCGCGCTGCTGCCGAACGTGGTGGACAGGGACGCGCTCCTCAACGCCACCGCGCTGCAGGGCGCCGCGCGCCAAGGCGCCGAGTTCCTCGGCCCGGCCCTTGCCGCGCCCATCCTGGCCCTGGTCGGTCCGTGGGCGGTATTCGCCCTCTGCGCGCTCCTCTATGGCACCGCCGCCTTGGTGCCGCTGGGCATCCGCCGCGGCGTCCACGGCGACCATAAGCTGGGGCCGGGAATCCTCGCGCCCCTCCGCCAGGGCGTCGCCTACGTCCGCCAGACGGAGCCGCTTGGCGCCCTGGTGGTGATCGTCGGGCTGCACTGCTGCCTCACGATGGACTTCATGGCCCTTTTGCCCGGGTTTCTGCAGAGCCGCCTGCACGCTGGCAGCGACGTGTATGGCGCCACGATGACGGCCATCGGCCTTGGCGCCATCCTGGGCTGCCTGCCCCTGACGGCCGTCCGCTCGCTCCACCTGCGCCGCCGCCTCTACCTGATCACGGCGCTGTGCAGCGGCGCCAGCCTGGTCGCGTTCGGCCTCATGCGCAGCGAGACGTCGGCCCTGGTGGCGGCCGTCACGGTTGGCGGCTCGCAGGCGGCGTTCATGGCCATCACGGGCACCGCGGTCCAGGAACGGTGCTCCGACGACTTCCGCGGCCGGCTGAGCAGCGTGTACACCCTGCTGACAATGGGCAGCATGGCCCTCTTCACCTGGGCCTACGGCGCCCTGGGCGTCGTCATCGACCCCGGCATCATCATGGTCGCGGCCGGCTCGGCCTTCGTCATCGCGGTGATCGTGGCGCTGACCATCTCGCCGATCGTACGCGAACTCTGCGCCATAGGCGCCACGGCGTCGGGCGCCCCGCTGGTGGCGCTTGCCGAGGGTGAAGCGATGTAGCGGACCGCGGGCCGGGCTCAGGCCCGGCCCTGGTAGGCCCCCGTGCGCGTGTCGACCTTGATGCGGTCGCCCGTGTTCACAAAGAGCGGCACCTGCACCGTCGCGCCCGTCTCCAGCTTCGCCGGCTTGTTGGCGCCGCTGACCGTGTCGCCGCGGATGCCCGGCTCCGTCTCCACCACCTCCAGCTCGACGCTGGTCGGCAGCTCGACGCCGATGATCCGGCCCTTGTTGGTCGTCACGATCACGACCATGTTCTCCTTGAGGAAGCGCCGCGCATCCCCGATGGCGGCGGCGTCGATGTGCGTCTGCTCATACGTCTCCGTGTCCATCATGTGGTAGGCCCCGTCGGCCTCGTAGAGGAACTGCATGTCGCGCCGCTCGATCATGGCGGCGGGCACCTTCTGGCCCGCGTTGAAGGTGCGCTCGAACTGGGCCCCGGTCTCCAGGTTCTTCAGCTTGGCCCGCACGTAGGCCCCGCCCTTGCCTGGCTTCACGTGGTGCGACTCGACGATCACGTGCGGCGCGCCGTCGAGCTCGACGGTGAGGCCGGGCTTCCAGTCTGTGGTGGACGTCACATCGGCCACGGGCAATCCCCCTTCTCACTCCGCGTGCGCGCGGGACGGACCCGCGCCCACCATTGACCTCGCGTGCGCGCGGGACGGACCCGCGCCCACCATTGACCTCGCGTGCGCGCGGGACGGACCGGGGCCACGTCAGTACCCTGCGGTCTCCCCGATCAGGTCCAGCAGGGCCTCCAGGCCCAGGGCGTAGGACCGGGCCCCGAAGCCCGCGATGATCCCGCGGCAGGCGGGCGCCGTCACGGATTCGTGGCGAAAGGCCTCCCGCGTGAAGATGTGGCTCAGGTGGACCTCTACGGCGGGCAGATCCACCGCCGCAAGGGCGTCGCGGATGGCAATGCTGTAATGGGTGTAGGCGCCGGGGTTGATGAGGATGCCGTCGGCCGTGCCCCGCGCGGCCTGGATGGCGTCCACCATGGCCCCCTCGCCGTTGTGCTGCTGGCAGTCGAGGGAAGCGCCGCGCGCCTGCGCGCGGCGCACCAGATCCGCCTCGATGTCGGCAAGGGTCGTGCGGCCGTACACCTCCGGCTCGCGCACGCCCAGAAGATTCAGGTTCGGGCCCGAGAGCACCAGCACCCGCGCCAGGGCCGCCACCCCCCGCCGACGGAATTATAGCCGTCCGGCGCCGGGTTCTGGCAAGGTGGGGCGCGGGCTGGGCAGGAAGGGCCGCCCAGGCCGCGAAGCGATGTTGTGGTCGGGCCCACAAGCGGGGAGGCGCGGACCATCGGCAGCCGGGTCTCGCACTATGTGCACTACGGCATCTTCCTCATCAGCGTCCCGAACCTCATCGTGATCGGCGCCATGGTGGCCGTCTTCGTGCTGGCCCTGGTCCTGCGGCTGCCGCGGCACGGGCGCGGTGCCTGAGCCCATGAGCACCAACCTCACGGCGCGCCTGCGCGCCCGGCTGGTGGCGGCCCTTCCACCCGAGCAGCTGCTGCCGGACTCGCAGCCGGAGTACGTGCGGTCGTACGTCTACGTCTTCGGGGCGATGACGCTGGCCAGCTTCATCCTGCTGATCGCCTCCGGCGTCGTCCTCGCCCTCTTCGGGCCGGGCTGGTGGCACGCCTCGCCGGTCGGCCACTTCTTCAACAGCATCCACTTCTGGAGCGTGCAGGCGTTCTTCTTCTTCATGGTCCTGCACCTCTGGGCGCAGTTCTTCATGGCGGCCTGGCGCGGCGGGCGCCGGATCACCTGGCTGACGGGCGCCGTAACTTTCGTGGTGTCCATCGGCGCGGCCTTCACCGGCTACCTCTCGCAGCAGAACTTCGACTCGCAGTGGATCGCGGTGCAGGGCAAGGATGCGATGAACGCCATCGGCATCGGCGCCTACTTCAACCTGCTGAACTTCGGCCAGATGTACACCTTCCACGTGTTCCTGTTGCCCGTGGCCGTCGCCGGGCTGACGACCCTGCACCTGCTGCAGGTGCGCCGGCGCGGCGTCGTGCCGCCGATCCCGCCCCGGGAGCTCGGCCGATGACCGCGGGGACATCGCGGACGGCACGGCGGGCCGACGTCGACCCCCGCCCGGCGCGGGCGGTGCCCTACGACCTCGTCCGCGAGGTGCTTGTCGTCTGCGGCGTGGTGCTGGTGCTGGTGCTGGCGCTATCCGCCGTCTTCTCGTCGCCGGACGACCCGCCGACGACGATCCGGTCCTTCGCGCAGCAATCGCCCCTGGTCTTCCTGCACACCGCGCTCGGCGACCTCGACGGCAGCGGCGAGATCGCCTCCTACGGGCCGCCGTACAACCAGGGCGACCACGCGGTGCAGTACCTGGGGCCGGTGTCGCTGCAGAAGCTGGCCGGGGTGACGATACCGATCAACACGGCCCAGGACTTCGTTCTCGGCCCCCTGCAGCCGCTGGCGACCGTGGAGCCTCCGGTGGCCGCCGCGCTGGATAGGTTCAACGCCGCCTCGCCCGCGCAGCGCAAGGCGTGGGAGGCAGCCTACGGCACGGCGCTGGACGCCGCCGTCAGCTCGGGCGCCACCTCGCTGCAGGCGCCCGCGGCCGCCGGGCCGGTCGGGCCCATGCTGGCGGGGCTGCTGGAGGAGGCGCAGGTCGGCAGCCTCGACGGGCTGCTGCTGACGAGCAGCCGCTTCTACGCCACCGACTACACCAAGCCCCTGCTCTTTTTGCAGGGGGCGGCCATGCACAACCGCGCCAGCGCCCTCAACTTCCTCGGCACCCAGTGGGGGATGATGAACGAGACCGGCAGCTACCCGGGGCAGGCCTGGCTCTGGCTCTACACCTTCTGGTACCAGGTCCCGGCCATCGCCACCTCGCCGAACGGCGACGCCATCGTGTGGGCCATCATGGCCGTGCTCACGCTCCTGCTGGTGCTGGTGCCGTGGCTGCCCGGAATCAACCGGCTGCCGGGCAGGCTCGGCGTCTACCGCTGGATCTGGCGCGACTGGTACCGCGAGCACCCCGTGGGGCCGCCGGGCGGCACGTTCGGGCCGGCCGGGCCGCCCGGCGGGGGGCCACGGGCGGGGCCGTGATGCGGCATCCGTTCGCCCGCCTGGGCCCGTACGTCGCGGCCGCGGCGGGCATCGTCGGCTTCGGTCTGCTCTACCGCGGGCTGGCGGCCGGGAGCGTTCCCGCGATCCTCACGGGGCTGGCGCTGATTCTCATCGGCCTCGACCGGGCGGGGCGGGCCCTTGCCGCCTCGATGATGATGCGGTCGGGCGGGCGGCCAGCCGCCGGCCCGCCGGTCCAGGCCAACGTGGGTCCGTCCGGGGCCACCCCGCCGGCGAGCGCCGGTGAGGGGCAGGCGCCCGCTCGGTAGCGAGTTGCCCGCAGCTGACCGCCGCACTGCCGCTGTGGGCGCACCGGGACCCGCGCCGGCACGCAACCCCCTTCCGTCCTGGGTGGTCCGCCTCGGCCGCTCGTAGCGGGGTTACCCCTGCGCCAGCACCAGCGCCAGCACCGCCGCCGCCTGCGCCCGGGTCGCCGCGGCGAGGGGCCGCAGGCTGCCGTCCGGGAAGCCCTTGCGGTAGCCGGCGGCCACCGCCTGCTCGACCCGGCAAGCGCCCGTGCCTCGATCTGGCCATCATCGGTGAAGTGCAGCGTCGCCGTCTGGCTCAGCTTCGGCGCCCGCGCCGCGAGGACCGCCATCTGCTCGCGGCTCAGCGTCCCGTTGGGGTCGAACAGGGTCGGGGTGACGCCGTCCACGATCCCGGCCTGCACCGCCGCTGACACGCAGGGTGCGTACCACGCTGACGGCGCCACGTCGGGGAACGGCGTCGGCGCCGTGCTCGGCGCAAGACCCAGCGTCAGCACCAGCATCTTGACGACTCCGCACGCGTCACGGCCTGATCCGGGCAGAAGGTACCGGCCGGGAAGCCGGCGATGCGCCCCTTGGCCGCCAGTTGCTCGATCGCGGCACGGGCCCAGTACGTGGCGGGCACGTCGCGAGGCCGTTCTCCAGCTCGATATTCCGCAGGGTGAGGCTCCCTCCGGGGCTGGGAGCCGCGGTCGTCGTCCGGTTCGTCACGTCGCTTGGCGTCTGGTGCTGCGGGTACTGCATGCCGGAGAGCGAAGACGCGCTGCCTGGGGTTCCTGGACGCCCTCCGCCACCGTGCCCGCCTGGCGGCGCTGGCCCACGGCCGCCCGCGGGGGTCTCCACACCCGCCCGCGTTGGGCAGCCCCAGCAGGCGATGGGCGCCTGCGCCTACACGGGCGACTTCGCCGGCGGCGAGGCCCTGCGGGCCGTGGTGGCCCAGACCCTGGCGGAGACGGGCCAGCCCGCCCACGGCCCGGAGCCGCAGCACCTGCTCCCCTTCCTGCTGCGGCGCGCCGCCCACGCACGGGAGGCGGCAGGACGGTAAGACCGTCGTGACGGCGTCACCGCCCCGCCGCACCGCAGGCGATTGCGCCTTCGGTCAACCCTCGGCCATGGCCGCCGCCAGCTCGTCGAGGTTGCCCCAGCTCATCTGCCGCCGCCCGTCCTCGATCT
>JAJYVM010000117.1 GCA_021792015.1 Bacillota bacterium
ATCCCAGTCCCGCCGCGGGGCGCATGCCCCGGCCACCCGCCTCCCGTCGCCGCACCCGTCTCCCGTCGCCGCACCCGTCTCCCGTCGCCGCACCCGTCTCCGCCCGCTTCACCGCCCGCTTCACTGCCCGCCTCCTGTCCGGCCCCCCTGCCGGTCGCCCGTCTCCACCCCCCGCAGGTCCCAGAACCGCGTCCCGTGTGCGTGCCGCCGGCGCCAGGGCTTCACAAATGCCCCCGTTTCGCCGATATACGACCCAGGGTTTACAAATATGGGGCCGAACGCTGACGCCGGACGGCGATGCTCACCCCCGCGCCGCCGCGGGGCAAGCCGGTGACCGTCGGTCGCGCGTGGCAACAGGCAGGAGGGCGAGCGGCGAGATGGGCCTGTATCAGGATGTCGGAATCGACCTCGGCACGGCCAACACCTTGGTCTACGTGCGCGGCAAGGGCGTGGTGGTGCGCGAGCCGTCCGTGGTGGCGGTCGACCAGCAGTCGGGCCAGATGCTCGCATTCGGCGACGAGGCCTACCGGATGCTGGGCCGCACACCCGGCCACATCGTCGCGACCCGTCCCATGCGCGACGGCGTCATCGCCGACTACGCGGTGACGGAGGCCATGCTCCGTCATTACGTGGCCAAGGCCATCGGCCGCCACAGTCTCTTCCGTCCCCGCCTGATGGTCTGCGTGCCGTCCGGCATCACCACGGTTGAACGCCGCGCGGTCGTCGAGGCCGCCACCCAGGCCGGCGCCCGCCGCACGTACCTCATCGAGGAGCCGCTGGCGGCCGCGCTCGGCGCCGGCCTCGACATCAGCCTGCCGACCGGCAACATGGTCCTGGACATCGGCGGCGGCACGACCGACATCGCCGTCCTGTCGCTCAACGGCATCGTCCTCTCGACCTCCGTCCGCGTCGGCGGCGACTCCCTCAACGACGCCGTCGTGCGCTGGGTCAAGCGCGAGCACAACCTCCTGATCGGCGAGCGCACGGCCGAGGAGGTCAAGATCCGCGTCGGCACCGCCCTTCCAGCGGCCCCGGGCCGCGGCGAGGTCGACGTGCGCGGCCGCGACCTGGTCACCGGCCTGCCCAAGACCATCACGGTCGCCAGCCGCGACGCCCACGCCGCCATGGAGGACCAGTTGCGCGAGATGGTCGACCTGGTCCGCTCCGTGCTGGAGCGCACCCCGCCCGAACTCTCGTCCGACATCCTCGACCACGGGCTGGTCATGACCGGCGGCGGTGCGCTCCTGCACGGCCTCGACCACCTGATCGCCGACGAGACGGGGATTCCCGTGGCGGTCGCCGAGGACGCGCTCTCGTGCGTGGCGATCGGGACCGGCAAGGCCCTGGCGGGCATTCAGATCCTGGAGCGCGACCTGGTGGCGGCCGGGCACTAGCGCGCGTTTGCGCCGGGCGCCGCGCAGAGCCACGGATGGCGGCGGGAGCAGCACGACGCTTTCCGCCGCGGCATCGCCGGTTCCCCTGCGCCGGCTCCGCCACAGAGCGGTCTCAACGGCGGGCTCCGCCTCCCCGATACATCGTCCGGGAGGGGAGTCCGCCTTGGTCCAGGGCCTCTACACGGCCGCGTCCGGCATGCGCGCCGCCTCCATGCAGGAGGAAGTCGTCGCCAGAAACCTCGCCAACATCGACACGCCGGGCTATCAGCCGCTCCAGGCCCAGGTCTCCGAGTTCGCGCCGATGATGGTCACCGCCATGCAGGGCCCTGGCACCGCCGGCATCGTCCAGCTCCTCTCCGGCGGGTACTCGTACGCCGGCACCGTCGGCGCCACGGGCGGGGGCGACGTGATCACCCAGACGCCGTCGCTGCAGCAGAACGGCATCATCGATGCCGTCTCCAACCCGTTGGCCGCCGCCCTCACCGGATCCGGCTACTTCGAGGTGCAGACGCCGCAGGGCCCCCGCTACACGCGGGACGGGAGCTTCACCATCAACGCCAAAGGCCAGCTCGCCACCAGCGCCGGCGACCCGGTGGTCGGCACCAACGGCGGACCGATCACGGTGCAGGCCGGCGCCGTCCTGAGGGACGGCGGGGCCGTCGTGGCCGGCGGCAAGGTCGTGGGCCACCTGCGGGTGGTGACGGCCAGGGCCCCGAACAACCTGGTGCCCATGAACGGCGGCCTGCTGTACGATCCCGGCAACGCAGGCATCACCAACCTGGCGCGGCCGGCGATCCAGGCCGGAGCCCTGGAGATGCCGCAGCTCGGCATGTCCACCATGATGACGAACCTGATCGAGGCCGAGCGGGCCTACCAGTCCAGCCAGAGCATGCTGATGACGACGGACCAGACCGTGAACGCCGCCATCACCCAGGTCGGGCGCGGGCTGGCATGATCATCGGACTTCAGGCCGCCACCGCCGGGCTCGAGGCGGAGCAGGTCTCCATGAACGCCATCGCCGACGACATCGCCAACGACAACACTCCGGGCTTCAAGGCCGTGTTCGCCAGCGCCGTCAGCACCCAGCCGGTCTCAGGGCCGGGCCTCGCCTCGCCCACGGTGCAGCTTGCGGCCATGCCCGCAGGCGTCGGGCCGGCGACGCAGGTGTACTACGGCGGCGGCGCGGCGGCCATTGCGTCCTACCGCGACTGGGGCCAGGGCGGCCTGACGGTGACCAAGCAGCCCTGGGACCTGGCCATCGAGGGCAACGGCCTGTTCCGCGTACGGCTGACCGGTGGTCAGAACGCGTACACCCGCGCCGGCAACTTCTCCCTGGACGGTGGCGGCACGCTGGTCGACGCCTTCGGGCATGAGGTGCTCTCGACGAACGGCACCCCGATCACCGTCTCCGTGAGCAAGGGTCCAACGGCGGTCAGCCCCGACGGGACTGTCACCCAGGGCGGGACGAAGCTCGCCCAGATCGGCCTCGCCAACTTCCGCAGCCTGCAGGGGCTGCAGCCGGGGCCGGACGGCGAGTGGTTGGCTTCGGCGGCGTCGGGTCCGGCCCTGGCGGGCACAGCCGGCAGTGCCGGCTTCGGCACGATCATCCCTGGCGCCCTGGAGACCAGCAACACGAGCATGAGCGTGGCCATGGCCAGCCTGATCGAGGCCAACAGCGCCTTTCAGATGGATGCCAAAGCCGTGATGGCGGCCAACAGCATGTGGTCGTCGGCCAACCAGATCAAGGCGTAGCCGCTCGCCTTGGACAGCGGCGAGCTTGTCGTCCGAGCCCACACCCAGCATCACCGGCGGCGAGGATCCCGGACGCGCGTTCGACGCGTATCTGGCCATGTCACGGCGGGTGGCGTCCTGGGCGGCCGATCTCCACGGTAGGTCCGTCGGCCCGTTTGACCGCGGCACCAGCGGCGCGGTGGAGCCGGTCGTCGTCACCGATCCCTCCGGGGCGTTGGGCGGCTCCTGATCGAGCGGGTGGCTGCGGCGGCCATCGCGCGGGAACACGAGTACCTTTGAACCCCGTGTGCGCGCGGGACGACCCGCGCTTACCTTGCGGTGCAGCCCGTAACATGGGTGCGATCCGGCGGTTCTGAGACGCCGGATTTGAGACCCTGGGCGCCATGGACCTCGCCAAGCGACGCCACGGCTTGAGTTTCCGGCTCTGGTCGCGACACCTCAGCGACGGGTCACACGCTGGTCGGGCGTGATCCAAGCAGCCCCGCCATCAGCAGCCCGACCATGCGCCGCGCGTCGTATCGCGCGTCGTGATCGATGCCAACGCACAGGTTTCCGATCCCCCGCAGGAGCTCATAGGCGCCCACGTCAGCGCGGACCTCGCCGCCGGCGGCAGCCGCATCAAGGAGTTGGGCGCACACCGGCACGAGGCGGGCGAGAAAGTAGCCGTGCAGTGCCTCGAAGCGGCCCCTGTCGGCCTGAAGAACCGCTGCGAGTCCGTGCTTGGTGACCAGGAAGTCGACGAAGAGGTCGACCCAGCCCGCAAGCGCGGCGCCCGGCGTGCTGCTGCTCACGAGCAGGGCAGGTCCGGCTGCGGCGCACGCGTCAACCTGGTGGCGGTAAACGGCGATGATCAGGTCCGCGCGGGTGGGGAAGTGGCGGTAGATCGTGCCCATCCCGACGCCGGCCCTGGCCGCGATCGCGCGTACAGGTGCGTCCACCCCTGAGGTGACGAATACGGCGGCCGCCGCGTCGAGCACGGTCCGCTCGTTCCGCCGGGCATCCGCCCGCCTCCGCGGGGACACATGCTCGTCCACCGCCGCACGGTCCTTCCATCCGGCATTGTAAAACGGAACAGCGCTCCATATAATGAGCGGAGCAATGTTCCATTTCCGATCATGCCAGAGGCGGGGTGCGACCGCATCATGGCGCAGGCGGCCGGACCGCGGTTCGGGATCATGACGGCTCCATCCCAGGTGGCCTATCGCGACGTTCTCGCGGTGTGGCGGCAGGCGGACGCAATCCCGCAGATCGAGCATGCCTGGCTGTTCGATCACCTCATGCCGATCGGCGGCGACCCCAACGGGCCGACCCTTGAAGGCTGGACGCTCCTCGCCGCGCTCGCCGCACAGACCGAGCGCCTGCGCCTTGGGGTACTCGTGACGAGCAACCGCTTCCGGCCGCCGGCGGTGCTGGCCAAGATCGCCGCGACGGTCGACGTGATCTCCGCTGGGCGGCTGGAGTTCGGCATCGGCGCGGGCTCGCGGCCGGGCCACGCGCTGGCCCGGCGGGAGTATGCTGCACACGGCCTGCCCTTCCACGACGGGGTCCACGCGGTCGAAAGCCTGAGCGAGGCATGCACGGTCATCCGCCGGCTATGGACCGAGGCCGAGCCGTTTGACTTCGAGGGCGCGCACCTGCACCTGACCCAGGCGTTCTGCAACCCCAAGCCGGTCCAGCGGCCGCACCCGCCGATCCTCATCGGCGGACGCTCCACCGCGACGCTGCGCGTGGTCGCCAGGCACGCGGATCTGTGGAACATCCCGGGCGGCGACATCGAGGACGCCGTCAGTCGCAGCCGTTTGCTGGACCGGATCTGTGCGGAGATCGGCCGCGACCCCAGCTCGATCACCCGCTCGATCGTCCTGTCCGTCTCCTACGATGACCCGGGCAGCACGCGGGCCGCGGTCGCCGAAGCCATCGACGCGGGCTTTGCGCACATTGTCCTTGCCTTGGCGGCGCCATATCCCGCCAACGCCGCGCGCTGGGTCGCGGACGTGGTCATCGGGCCGGCGGCGGTCTGACTGCACGGACTGACCCCGGGGCACGATCATCGGGACGGATGGGCCCGAACCCCCGGGGCGAGGTGGATCACCCGTGTACCGTGCCGAGGACCTGCGGCCGGGCGACATCATCCTGTGTGAGGGCGCGCTGGACGTGCGCGACCCGCTGGGCCTGCTGTTCGTCTGGGCCAGCGACAACCCGCTCCAGCACGCCGCCCTGGTGGGCGACGGCGAGCTCGTGGAGGGCCTGGACGAGGTCGGAACAGTCCCGCTCGACGAGTATGCGGACGTGGGCTGGCGCTTCGAGGTCGCGGGAGCCTCCGCCGACCAGCTGCGGGCGGCCGTGACCGCGGCCCGGAGCCGCGTGGGCCAGAGCTACGGCTACCGGGCCGTACTGGCCGCGGGCATGCGCATCCCCTTGTACAAGCGCCTGGACCCGCACGACGTCGTCTCCTCGGCGCTGGTGACGTGGGCGTTCGGCCAGGCCGGCATCCGGCTGAGCTGGGAGCCGCTGCCGAGCGTCGCATCGCTTTCCCATAGCCCGCTGCTCCTCGGCCCGCGGCCCTGGCTCAGGCCGGCTTGCGCAGGCGGATCTCCATTCCGATCCCGCTCCGGCTGATGGCGCAGTCCCCGAAGCGGCTGGCCGCCCCCAGGCGCCGGAACTCGGCCGCCGAGTAAGCGCGGCGACGCAGCCCGCGCAGGGCCAGGCCCATCATCCATCCGTTCCAGCCCCGCACGCCGGAAGCCCGCACCTCCTCCGCGATGTCCGCCTTCGTGCAGTCGCGGTCCATGTCCTGGATGACGGCGAGCCCGCCCGGCCGCAGGACGCGGTGCATCTCGTCCAGCGCGCGGACAGGCTCGCCAAAGTTCTTGAACGCCGCCTGGCAGACGATGAGGTCGAACGCGCCATGCGGTAACGGCATGTGTGCGGCATCCCCTTGGCGCACGTCGACATCCAGCCCGGCCTGCCGGGCACGGGCGCGCGCCAGCTCGACCATCGTGCGGCTCATGTCGAGCCCAGTGACGCGTCGCCGACGGGCGAGTCCCTGCCGCCCGAGCGCATCCTCGCCATGTTCCGCGACTACCTGCTGTCGCTGCCCGCCGACCGTTTTCCTCACGTCCACCGCGCCGTGGACGAGATCCTGGGCGGGGATGCTGATGACCGCTTCATGTTTGGCCTGGAGGTCATCCTGCGCGGGATCGCCACGTTTGCAGGCGGCGAACTGCCTCCCGCAGACCAACCGCCATCCCCGGCACCGGCGCCGCCCGTCCCGGATGCATAAGATGCATAAAAGGAATGGCGGCGCCCGGCGCGAACGCACCGGGTCATGATGGACAGCGAAGCCATCCAGCAGGTGATCCCGCACCGCCCGCCGTTCCTGTTCGTCGACCGCGTCCTGGAGTGCGAGCCCGGCAGGCGCGCCGTCGGCATCAAGGCGGTCAGCGCAGGGGAGCCCTACTTTGCCGGCCACTTCCCTGGGCGGCCCATCGTGCCGGGCGTGATCCTGCTCGAGGCCATGGCTCAACTCGGTGCCGTCGCGCTGCTCAGCGACCCGCAGTGGCAGGGGCGCATCCCCCTCTTCGGCGGGGTCGACGGTGTCCGCTTCCGGCGCCCCGTGCGCCCCGGCGACGTCATCCGCCTGGAGGTCGAAATCGTCCGCATGCGGCGCGGTCTGGGCAAGGGCAGGGGGACGGCGCGGGTGGACGGGGAACTGGCCGCGGAGGGCGAGCTCACCTTCGCGCTGGTCGCGGGGGCGCCCACCCACCCGGATCCGGAAGGCGTGGATCCCGCCACGTCCACGCCCACTTTGGAGGAGGGGTCCGCGTGAACATCTCGGAGCGGGCGCAGGCGCTCTCGCCCTCGCCAACCATCGCCATCGACACGCGCGCCAAGGAGCTGGTGGCGGCGGGGCGCGACATCGTCAACCTCAGCGCCGGCGAGCCCGACTTCGACACGCCCGCGCACGTCCAGGAGGCTGCCGTGGCCGCCATCCGCGGCGGCTTCACGCACTACACGCCCTCCGAGGGCATCCGCGAGCTGCGCGAGGCCATCTGCCGCAAGCTGAAGCGGGAGAACGGCCTGGAGTACCGGCCCGAGCAGGTGGTCGTGACCGTCGGGGCCAAGCAGGCCCTGCACAACGCGCTGCTGGTGCTCTGCAACCCCGGCGACGAGGTGCTGGTCCCCTCCCCCTTCTGGGTCTCGTACACCGAGCAGATCCGCCTGGCCGGCGGGGTGCCGGTCACGGTGCCGACCGACCCCGCGGAGGGCTTTGCCTGCCACGCCGCCGACCTGGAGGCGCGCTGCACCCCGGCGACTCGCGGGCTGATGCTCAACAGCCCGAACAACCCGACCGGCGCCGTCTACGGCCTGGCCGACCTGCGCGAGATCGCCGAGCTGGCCCGGCGCCGCAACCTCTGGGTCATCAGCGACGAGATCTACGAGGCGATGGTGTACGACGGGGCGGAGCACCACAGCATCGCCGGCCTGTGCCCGGAGCGGACGGTGGTGGTGAACGGCCTGAGCAAGGCCTACGCCATGACCGGCTGGCGCGTGGGCTACGCCGCGGGCGATCCCGCCGTGATCCGCGCCATGGTCGCCCTGCAGAGCCAGACCACCTCCAACATCTCTTCCGTCTCGCAGAAGGCGGCGGTCGCGGCCCTGGACGGCCCCCACGCCCCCGTGCAGGCGATGGTGGAGGAGTTCGCGGCGCGCCGCGGCTACGTGCTGGAGCGGCTGTCCACGATGCCGAATATCGTGTGCCCGGCGCCGCAGGGAGCGTTCTACGTCTTCCCCGACGTCTCCGCGATCCTCGGCGGGCGGGCCGCGGCCGACGCCGCCCAGCTGGCGGGCCGCGTGCTGGACGAGGCCGGGCTGGCCATCGTGCCCGGTACGGCGTTCGGCGTGCGGGGCCACCTGCGCATCTCGTACGCCGCCTCGCGGGCGACCCTGACCGAGGGCATGAACCGGCTCGAGGGCTTTCTGAAGAAGGTGTAGCGCGGCGCGCGCCTCGCGCGCGCCGTTCACCGCCGCTCCTCAGCCAGATCCAGGTATGCCGGCGAGATTGTCTGGCGGTATGCCTGAACGGGGGTGGGCGGCGGCTCCTGGCAGCGCATCCATCGAGAGCATGGGCGAGCCGCTTTGTGGCATGGGTGGTGCGGCCTGTAAGCTGCACCTAGTCCTACCACAGGAGGTGCTTCCATGCATCGCACCCGTCGACTGCTGCTGCCCGCGCTTCTGGCCGCCGCCGTGATGATCGTGCCAAGCGCCAGCGCCTTCGCGGCGTGGCAGGTCGTGACGCCGTCAGGTGGCGGGACCTCATGGTACCAATATCCGGCGGGCGCCGGCAGCGGAGGGGCGAGCGGCACCGGCGCGAGCGCGGCCGGGAGCGGCACCACCAGCACCACGACGGGAACCACCAGCACCACGACCGGCACCACCAAGTGCATCAGCATCGGCGATGGCTGGTACCAGCAGCCCTGCCCGGCGACCACCGGTACGGGCAGCGGCACGACGGGCGGCAGCGGCGCATCCACCAGCACTGGTGGCGGCGCCAGCACGAACGGCGCCAGCGGTTCGTCGACCGGCTCCGGCGGCACCACCACTTCGACGGGTTCCGGCACCTCGACCGGCTCCGGCAGCACGGGCACGAGCAGCGGCACCACGACGGGCGGCGTCACCCTCACCGCCGCCGAGCAGCAGCTCTACACCACGGTCAACCAGCTCCGCGCCAGCCACGGCCTGGCGCCCCTCGCCCTGAACGCCACCCTGGTCAAGCTCGCGCGTCAGAAGAGCCAGGACATGATCACGAACAACTACTTCAGCCACACCTCGCCCGACCTCGGCACACCCCTGCAGATGCAGCAGAACGCCGGTCTCAACTGCCAGGTCATGGGCGGCGAGAACATCGCGGCCGCGGCGACCATCAGCCTCGCGATCTTCTATTTCGAGACCAGCCCGCCCCACATGGCGAACATCCTCTACCCGACCTACACGGTCACGGGCATCGGTGTCGTGCAGGACGGCAACTACGGCGTGTACGTGACGGAGGAGTTCGCGGGCGGCTGCTGACGGGCGCGCGCGGAGGCCGCCGCCCGGGCGGCGGCCTCCGCTGGGTCGCGTTGACATGCTTGCGCCGCCTCTGATACGCTCGGGCCGGCTGCGAAAGAACTTCATCATCAAGAGCGGGTGTCGCCGGCCTCGGCCCGATGACACCCCGGCAACCGGGGCGGCCAAGAGCGCAGTGGTGCCAAGCCCAGCGGATGGGGCTGCCCCCCGTCTGGAGGATGAGGCCGAGCCTGGCGACCCCCTCCGGCTGGAGGGGGTCATTTCGTGTCGAGCCTGGCGGAAGCGGAGGCGAGAGCGAGTTGGCGCAGCGGCGGTTTGTGACTTCGGAGTCCGTGACGGAGGGCCACCCGGACAAACTGGCCGATCAGATCTCCGACGCGATCCTGGACGCGATCCTGGCCCAGGATCCGACCGCGCGCGTGGCGGCCGAGACCACGGTGGCCACCGGCCTCGTCCTGGTCGTCGGCCAGATCTCGACCCGCACGTACGTCGACATCCCCGCCATCGTGCGCCAGACGGTGCGCGATGTCGGGTACACGCGCGCCAAGTTCGGGTTTGACGCTGACACGTGCGCCGTGCTCACGGCCCTGGACGAGCAGTCGCCCGACATCGCCCAGGGCGTCGACC